>JAISOF010000024.1 GCA_031275815.1 Candidatus Nomurabacteria bacterium | reverse complement strand
CACTTCACAGGGCTCTTCAATCTGTGACGACAGATTGAAGCGAAGAACCGACTGCCACCAATAACGATTGGCTGGCACGGTTCTGTACCTGTGAATGTGGGTGGTTGTGCAACAAGACCGGTAGGAAACTTGCACCAACAAAAGTATTGCGCCAACAAGACCGGCAAGAAGAACATACCAACAAAAGAACTATACCAACAAGACCGGCAGGGGAGTTGCACCAACAAGTTCTTATCGCCTAAGCCTATTTAACCGTGCTCTGAGGGCCTTTCGTGCCTCATCCGGCTCGTAATAGGGTTTTTCGCCCTCCGCCCCCTCCATCGTCTTCTCGTGCCCTTTACCGAGCAACAACACCAAATCGCCCTTTTTTGCCATACCAATCGCTAGTCGAATCGCCTCAGGGCGACGCGCCACCAAAAACAGATTTTCACCGTTTTCCACCGCTAAGTTCGCCGCCTCGCCATTTTTTGGCACCTTTTTTGCCCTCACTCTTCCAGACCTCTCCGCCCCCGCCGCAATCTGGTTCAAAATCTCCTCATTTGGCGTGTCGCGGTCGTCCTCCTCAGTCAAAATCACCACATCCGCATGCTCTCCGGCAATCTCGCCCTGTGGTGCCCGCTTGCTGGGGTCGCGCCGCCCGCCCGCCGATCCAAACATCACAATCACTCGTCCGTTTTTCGGTTTCGGCAAAGCCTCAAATAACACCTTGAACGCGTCCGGCGTGTGCGCATAATCCACAATCACCTCAAAATCCTGCCCTTCATCAATCCGCGCCATCCGCCCCTCCACCGTCGCCAAAGCCCAAAGACCCTTTTCCACCTCTTTTTCCGTCAAACCCAAGTTCAGCCCCACCACAGCCGCCGCCATTGAGTTATAAACATTGAACTGCCCCGCCAATTTCGTCCGAATATGCAACTTTTCCTTACCGTTTTTCAACCAATACTCCACGCCCTGCGTGCCAACTTTAACTTGAGTTGCTCTCCAGTCGCCATGATCCACGCCATAAGTTATCGGGCGCAAAATATCCTTTTTGAAGAACTTTGCACTGGCGTCGTCAGCGTTAATCACCCCAATCGCCCGCCCCGCACGATTACGGTTCGCCAGTTTGAATAACTTCCGCTTGGCGTCGCGGTACCGCTCAAAAGTACGGTGATAATCCAAATGCTCGTGTGTCACATTTGTCATTACAGCAATATCAATCGGTACACCCGTAATGCGATATTGCGCCAAAGCGTGCGACGTCACTTCCAACACCAAATACTCCGCCCCCGCGTCTGCAATTTCTTTCATCCTTTGGTTCAATAGCCCCGCCGAAACCGTCGTCATGTGATGAACCTGTTCGTGGATATCCTCGCCCACCCCGTAAGCCACCGTCGTCATCAGTCCGACTTTGCGTCCAGCCTCCAACAACATTTTATAAATCATGAAACAAGTCGTGGTCTTGCCATTTGTCCCCGTCACGCCAATCACCGTCATCTTGCGCGCCGGAAAGCCATTTTTGACGCTCGCCGCCACCCCCTGCGCCTTATGATAGGGCAACACCAATGTGTCATAAAATGGTAACCTCTCTCGCAATCTCATATTTTCATCTTACCATTGTCCGCGAGATATTGAAATACTTTATTTGCAGGTTTTTGTTGACTTTTTTTGTGCAACGTGGTATAGTAAGAGAAACCAACAATTTATTGGCGCTGTTTGGTGCGCCAAATACTTTGAAAAGAGGTGAGAAAAATGAACCTTAAAGGATACGAAACTGCCATCGGCAGGCACAGTGGCGCCTTGACGGCGACCATGTTGGAAGGCTACGGTGGAATCTTTCGGGGTTTGAGCATCCGGTTCAATCCCAACGCCCTGCCGAAGGGGGTGCTAACAGACGAAGCCCTCTGCAACCTGAGGGATGCGGTCCAATATTATGGGCTGCCCGGGTTTCCGTTTTTATCGTCGGATATTGATGCCCTCGAAAAAGGGCAAATCGAAATTGGTCTTTCGACCAAAATCGAGGAAGATCTGGGGAAAATCTTCAAGGCTGTTTCGTTCTGGCTAAACAGCCTTTCCCCTCAGTGGCACTACGTAGACACAGATAAACCCTCTTCAGATTGAAGGGGGTTTAAACATAATAATTTTGTGCTATAATAACTTCATGGAAAGTTTAAAACCCAAAGAATCGCTACGTAAGCAGGTCATTCAAAAACAAAACGCTGTTGATTATGAGCAAAGCAGAAATCTCTACACACACGCTGGTCGACAAACCCAAAACATGCGGATTAAGGAAAGCGATTTGTTGGATTATGGTTATCCAGTAGAAAAAGTGATAGAAGATTTGGACTTTGTTTACGACAGATTACAAAAGTTTAATAGGCAAAAGGCCATCAGGCAAAAAACTGTTGATTCCTATAACCCCAATGCCATGAATGCAGTGTTAGAAAGTATGTCTGACAGGGCTACCGATTTGGAATATCTGGTTGGAGTATTTTTAGTCGAAAGTGATTGGCTGAAAGATTTCGAAAACGATATGGCGCCAGACGATGATAGCAAGCGGTCGGCGGAGGTGCATATTGCCAGCCTTGACGATGATATTGGGAATGGTACGGATATTATTTTGACCTTGAATAATCAGTTGGTGGGGCGGAAAATTGTGGCTTTGGACACCACTTTGGTGAGGGATGTCGGAAGTTTGAAATATGAAAAATTTAAGGCGCGTGCCAATTTGCCGCGCGGTTTTACGAATTTGAATTACGCTTTAGATGAAGTGGCGATTGATGTGCATGGCAGAGTTGAAAAGGTGCCGCGCTTCGTGATTGGGGCACAGGTTGAGGATGAAAATGACGGCTTGATTGGCTTGATGCGTCTCAACCCTAAAGTCAAACTATCAGATACAGACAGATTGAAACGTAACAAATGGGAGGCGGCGACTGCTTTGAAAATTGTGACCGAGATTGCCAAGCAAGCGAGTTTATTGGAGCGAAGTTTGAAGGAAAACAGCGTTAGTAGTCCCAAATATGCCTCAAACATTAAAGGGTTAGCGGAATATTTTGCACAGGCCAGGGATGAAGCTTTGGCGACATACGCAAACGTGGGCGGAAAGGAAAGTGATTTGCAGGACGACCCGCATTTTGTGGCGATTATGGAGGCGAGTGACGCGCTTTTGCAACCGCCGGAGTATTACACGCGGAAGATGGGTGAAAACGGCAGAAAAGCCGCAATTTTAGCACTCAAGTCTTGACAGTGCCAAAAATCCTTGATAGTATGTATGAAAAAGGAGGATTATGATTCAACCACTAAATGATAGGGTGGTCGCGAAACGCGACGAAGAAATTACCAAAACCGCCACAGGGATTTTGCTCGGCGACGCCAAAGAAAAGCCGAAATATGCCATTGTAGAGGCGGTGGGTAAGGACGTCAAAGACGTCAAAAAAGGTGACAAGATTTTGTTCAAAGAGTATTCTGCCACAGAGGTGGAGCTGGACAAAAAGGAATATTTGATTATCAAAGAAGAAGACATTTTGGGCACAATTAACTAAAGGAGGAATATGGCGAAAAAAGTTTTTTATAACGAAGAGGCGCGTGAGCGCGTTTTGGGGGGTGCAAAGGCATTATATGACGCGGTGAAGGTCACTTTTGGGCCAAAGGGTCGCAATGTGGTGATTGGCAAGGGTTACGGCGGCCCAACGGTTACGCATGACGGCGTGACGGTGGCAGAGGCGGTGGATTTGCCGGAAAAGGATGACGAAACTTTGGGATACAAGGTCGGAGCGGAGCTGATTAAGAATGCCGCTAGCAAGTTGAACAAGGTGGCGGGCGACGGCACGACTACTGTTACAGTTTTGACTTATAACATCTTAGCTGAGGCGAACAAACTGATTGCGGCGGGGCTGAATCCGATGGAATTGCGTAAGGGGATTGAGGAGGCTGGCGCGGAAGTGGTGGCGAAACTCGACAAAAAAGCTGAAAAAATCGACGGCAAGGCGGACAAGGTGGCGGAAGTTGCAACGATTTCGGCGGGCGACGCGGAGATTGGCGAATTGATTGCGGATGTGATTGCCAAAATCGGCAAGGACGGCGTGGTGACCGTGGAGGCCGGACAAAGTTTGGAGATGGAGAGCGAGGTCGTGGAGGGCTTTTCTTTCGATAAAGGCTACGTTTCGTCGTTCTTCGCGACGGATATGACGCGGCTGGAGGCGGTGTATGACAAGCCAGCGATTCTGCTCACGGACAAAAAAATCTCTGCGATTTCTGATATTTTGCCGTTGATTGAAAAAATGGCGGCGGCGGGCAAAAAAGATTTAGTTTTGATTGCTGAGGAAGTGGAGGGCGAGGCGTTGTCGGTGTTGGTATTGAACAAGCTGAAAGGTGTGTTTAATACTTTGGCGCTCAAGGCTCCCAGTTTTGGTGACCGCCGTAAGGAAGTTTTGGAAGATATCGCTATTTTGACCGACGCTACTGTGGTGTCGGCGGATACCGGATTGAAATTGGAAGAGGTGGGGCTGGAGGTCTTGGGTTCGGCGCATAAAATCATCGCCACCAAAGACGAAACCACCATCATCAAGGGCGCAGGTAGCGAAAAAGCTATCAGCAACCGCATTGCCCTGATTCGCACGCAGGCCGCAGACGCCAACAGCTCGTATGACAAGGAGCAACTGGAAAAACGCGCGGCGGCGCTCTCTGGTAAAGTGGCAGTCATCAAGGTGGGTGGCGCGACTGAAACCGAGATTGACGAGAAGAAGTTTCGGGTTGACGACGCGGTGGCGGCAACCAAGGCCGCGTTGGCTGATGGTATTGTGGCTGGCGGTGGCGTGACTTTGGTTAATCTGGCGGGCGAAATCAAAAGCGACGGTGCGGACGCGATTTCCGCTGGCAAAAAGGTTTTGCAAAACGCTCTGATGACGCCGTTCACGCAAATTGTGGAGAACGCTGGGTTGAACTCCGGCGCCTTGTTGGCTGAGGTTGAAAAAGCTAAAGCTGGTTTTGGGGTGAATGTGATGAAACCGGAGCTGGGGATTGTGGACATGAAAAAAGAGGGGATTGTCGATCCGGTCAAGGTGACCAAAGAGGCAATCACCAACTCGGTATCCATCGCCGCGACCGCCATTACGATGGGGGCGTTGGTTGTGGAAATCCCAGAGGAAACACCGCCATCAGCACCACAGATGGGCGGGGGGATGTACTGATAAATAAGAAAGCGCCCCGCTTTCAAAAAAGCGGGGCTGCGTTTCGCCCCAGCACATTTTGATTGCGGGGCAACTTCTCCTACACTACTTTTCTTTGGTCAGGAGCTTCAGGAGCTCCTTGACCTGGGTGTCGCTGGGGACGAACCCCGCCTCAAGCGGGAGATCTTTCCCCAGACGGGAAACCACACGAACAGCGGCCTCTTGCACCGCTTGGGGCGAGTCCGTGAAGGTCTCGGGGACGGCAAAAGCATCAACCGTCCCCCACCCTGAGGTGTACCGTTCAAGGATAAGCACTATGTCTTCCGCAGTGGCGTCCGCTTTTGGGTTGAAGTCCTCCGGCGGCAGATAGCCGAGAATGTCGGCGAACCCGACAACCCACGCGTACGGGTCGTCGTCGGACATGCCGTACCGCGTGACAGCGGCGCCTGCGCAACGCGCCTTCACGCTGGCGTTTAGCTGGCTGGTGCCATCCGCCGTCAGCAATTCCCAGAGGAAGGCCTCTTGGGAATAAACCACGACACCGTCGGTGGACGAGGTGGTTTCGCCGGTTTCTTCCGACTCTGATGAGTCGGTCTCGGCAACGGCGCCACCGCCCTCGGCATTGGCAGCTTCGGCGTCGTTGCTGTTGAGCCAGCCGGACGCAAGGGCGGCTGAAACAACGACTACGATGAATAACATAGCGCACAAAAAGGGCAGTGCGCTCTTAAAAAGGTCTTTTTTATTCATTTTCTTCTCCTCCTTTTTAAAAAAAGAATAGCGGCGCAACCAAAAACCCAGTGTAGGATAAGTTTTTAAGCTGCGATGATGTTATTTTTCACTATATCACACTAACCCAAAAAAGTCAACGGCTCCCCAACAAAACCCGCCTGCCCAAAACTCCTATAAACCACTCAAAGCATTGGCAATCTGGCGCAACCGCGCCGTTTTACTCTCCAAATCCGCAATAATACCTTGCAATTCCGCCGTCAAATCATCTTTGCTGAGGCTTGACAACTGATTGATGGAAGAGTTGGGGCTAATCGCGTCGTCAACCGAAAGATTCTGCCGTGAGGGCAGAGTCACCTGTGGCGCGTCTGCCGAAGGCGCCGACGGAATATCAATCACCGTCACCTCCGGTTTCTTGGCACTCACCGGCACACCCCCGTTCTCTGCAAAATCTATTACATCTGGCATCACATTATTTTCGTCATTCATAACTCCATGATAACATAATAATTTCAAAAAAAACTATATTTTGCGGGTTTTGTTGCATAATTACTTTTGTTGGTACAGTTTTATGCTTATTTCACTTCAAACTTCTTTTCGTAAGCCCATAGTCTTAAAACCTTTAACCCACAAAACCAAAAATATCCTTGACGTACCCGCACTTTTTCCGTACAATGTTTTACCAATTATAGAATATGTTGCAAAACCTATACGCACCTTGAGTTGGATGGTGGAAGTTTTGGTTTGGTCAACCTGCCCCCCGTTCTGGCGACAATGATTTGCCGGAGGAACGGAGGTGTGGGTTGCGTGCAAACAATTTTAGCCCAAGCCGAGTGCGCTTCAAACAGGCTGACCCAGAGTGGCGAGCGGTAATCCCGAAGCCCATTTGGAAATTTGTGGGGCTAGAACTCTGAATTGGGGTTGATGCCACTTGCCGTGTCAATCACCCAAAGCACTCTCAGAGCCATGGGACTAGCGCAGGCGAAGCCCCGTAACGGGTCAGATGTTTGGAATAAGCTGAAAAAACTAACCATGGACCCCCACCTCCACCGTACAGCAACACTCATAGGGAGTGTTACTTTGAGAATGCTACCCTAGAGTGTGGCAGCCGGCGGGCTTTAAACGTTGGGCGGAGTCTTTCTCCGCCCAGTTCTTTTTTTAGGATAATTTAGGTTTTGGCAAAATAACTTGGCGAAAGCTTGACTTTTATAGCAGGGTGTGGTAGCATGGACACTAAGTAAACTAATAAAAACAAAAAGGATACAAAATGAGCTTATTTCATCACAAGGAAAAAGAAAGCGAGCCGACCGAGGAAGTACCGAGTGGCGGCAACTCGGAAGTGGTAGAGCGGGATACCTCTTCTGAAATCAACGAAGACCAGTTGCAAAAGACTGGTTCCAAAGCTTTGGAAACGGCTGGCTCGGACATTTTTGCATTGCCAAATCAGTCGGAGGATCAGGAGTCAAGAATCTTTGATTCTGCTGACGAGGAAGAGGGGTTGAACGCTCAGCCAACGCAAAATGAGGCAGTTGATACTGATAGTATCAAAAATGTTGATACAGAAAAAATAGATGATTCTGACTATGTTGAGGCAACAGATAATTATATCGATACAGGTAAAATAGATACTAATGAGTTGGAGGGTGATACATTTCCTGAAATAACAGACGAAGAAACGGCACCGGTGAGCGACAATGTTGCCGAGTCGGTTGATGGCGACAGCACCGAAACAACAGATACAGCTGAAGAAATGCCCGACCCAATTGACTTTCAGCAACCCAAAAAACAACATGCAGGGCTGTTTCACTTGTTTGGCAAGCGTCACGAAGAGGAGCCCGCTCAGAGCGCGGCAGTTTCGGAGGACGGAGAAGAACCTACACCAGACGCGGCAGAACCGTCGATCTTGGAAGGTGAAGAAGAATCTGTGTCGGACGACGCGGCGGAGTCAGCAGTTTTGGAAGATGAAAAGGATCTTGCAACAGCTCAAGAGGCTGAAGAGGCAGAGCCAGAAACAGCAGTTGCGGAATTAGAGGTGGAAGACGCGGAACCGGAAGCTAAAGCTACGGAACTGGAGGCGGAAGATTTGACGTCAGAAGCGGAGGCTAAGGAGCCGGAATTGGCAACAGTCGCGCCGTTGGCGGAAGATGAGCCTGCCATAAATCTGGGGTTTGATGACCAAAAGACCGCGTTGGCAGACAAAGAAACAGCGGAGCCCAACGTCGCAATTGCTTTGGAGGAGCCGGTAACTGCTTTGAAGCCAGAAGAAAGCCCTGTCACCGTCACACCAGAAGAGTTGAGGGCAGCGGCAGACGAGGAAACAGAAGAAATGGCGGTCGTCGACCAAGAGCCTGAGACCCCGACCGAAACAGCACCAACAGAGGACTTGGCGTCAGAAACCCAAGCACCGATATTCGAAACCGAGGCAATCGCGCCGGAGGTCGAATCTGAGTCCGTATTGCGCGTACAAAAAGAACTCGCCAAAAAAACTGTTGATGATATGATACTTGAGCTCCGTCGACTTATTAGTTTGGATATCAACCCGGAAGCCGAAAAGGGAGTTCGTGGCAGAAAAGCCAAACAACGAAAGAAGCTAATCCAAGAGTACTCCACAAGAGTTAATGACGCTATCAAAGATTTTGAAAGCAATTACGGTCCTTATGGGGGCTCCAAGCTGGGCGAACAGGACTCGCAAAGCCCAGAGCCATCTCCCGAACAAAAAGCCGCCTAACTCGTTCGAAATGTGATATACTAATCTCATGAAAAAAGCCACCCTCCTTTGGATTGACCTTGAAATGACAGGGTTGTCGCCCGTGCACGACCGCATATTGGAGGTCGGGATTATCGCGACCGATTGGGATTTGCACGAAATCGCTACGATGTCGGCAGTGGTGAGGGTTTCGCCAAAACTGATGGCAAAACGCATGCAAGGCAAGTTTTGGCAAAAAAACTCCGCCGCGCGCGATGAGTTGACCCAGCAAAACTCATTGGGCAAAAGCCGCAAAGCGGTGGAACGGCAGGTTTTGGCTTTTGTGAAGACCCACTTTGACCCCAAAAAACCAATTTATCTCGCCGGCAACTCCATTCACCAAGACCAAAAGTTCATTGAGCGCGAGTTTCCGAACCTGCAAAAATTGTTGCATTACCGCATGTTGGACGTGTCGGCATGGAAAATCGTGTTTGAAAATCGTTTCAAAATGCCCATCAAAAAGCCCGACCAGCACCGCGCGATGAGCGACATTCGGGGGTCGATTGAGGAGTTGAAGACTTATTTATGCAAGATAAAACTATAGATTCCAAACCGCTCACGACCGAACAACTGCTGGACTTTGTCAGTAGCTTGGGCAAGTTCAGTATCACCATCGACCAAAACCTGCGGATTTTCAAAACCCCAGATGACGCGGGCAGAATCTTCCTGATTTTGCATTCCAAAAGCGCGCCACTCCGCTTGGAAGTCGGCACCGACGCCAAATTGGCAAAACTGCTGGCTGAAAGATATGAATCCGTTATGCCGAGCCGCCACATTAGCCCCAAAGAATGGATTGAAATAATTTGTGCGGGGCAACTAACAGGGGTGGAAGTGCTGGATTTAGTCCGCATGAGTTTCAATCGCGCCAACAATGTGTTAACATAAGAAACATGAAAACTCGCAAAAAAAATCACTTCAATTTTATCACCATTGTCATCTTGGCAATGGTCGCCATCGGAGCTATCACAGCTCTCATCATCTTCAACAACACCTCTGGCATTATCGTGGGCAGGGCAGTCAACCGATTTATGACGAACCAAACGCCCGCCCTCAGTGTCGCTTATCACAAAAATGACGGCTCGCTCGACATCAACACCCGCTTTTCCTCCAAAATCGACGCGAAGAGCCAAAAAAGTGGCATTAACGGCACGATTGAGCTGGAGGACAGTTACACGGGCATTAGTGGCGAGCTCCGATTTGGTGGTATGCGCTATGACGACCGGCTGTATTACAAAATTGAGGGGCTGGGAGGGCTAACCACCGCTAACTCTGCCGTTTCCAGCGCTCTCAATAGCCTGAACATTGAGGCAGGGGAGTTTTGGACGCAATTTGACGCCACCTCCCTCAGCGATTTCTTGACCAAAATTGACGGCAGTGCCAATGCCGAATGTGGCACGGTGCTGACCAAACTGTTGGAACGCCAACTCTCATCCGACGTGACCAAGAGCGACCTGCAAAAAATCCTGCGTGAAGACTTCCCCTTTGCCATCCAAAATGAACTCGGCGCCACCGAAGACGGGCTGTTGCATTACGAAATCGGTGCCACCTCCACCGCCATCATGGCGTATTTCACCAAAATCGCAAACAGTTATGGTATTGACAGTGGTTCATTTCAAGCCTGTTTCGCCACCCCCGAAGAAGACAACCCCGTTACCCTTGACATTTTCATCAAAAACGGGCTGATTCACAAAACTTTGGAGAAAGTCATCATCAAAAACGACCTCTGGACGCTGACTGTCACTGAAATTGCCAAAACCGACTTCAACTTTGACGACTTTGACACTATGACCACGCTGGGGCGCAACAACACCGTCTTTGCCCGCCTCGTGCCGAAAGTCAAAACCGCCCTCTCCGAAGCCATCTTCCTCCAACCGGAATACCAAGAGCGTGTCACCGCCGAGTCCGACGACTCTGACGATTCCGCCTGCAACGACCAAGCTCAAACTGCCAATAAAATCCAGCGTGAAGTCCAGCAAAGGGTTGACGAAAGGTGGCAAATTGGAGTATTACTAAAGTATGAATAAAAAATTAAAAGTCCCCAAAGACCACCCCTTTCAAGGATTTTTGGAGTTTGTCCGAACGCAAGGCGTGGTGGGGCTGGCCGTCGGCTTGGTGCTCGGCACCGCCACTGCCACCTTAGTCAACTCCTTGATCAACAACATCGTCATGCCCCCTTTGGGCTTTCTGATGGGTTCCAGCGACGGCTTGAAAGGCTTGTCCTTGCAAATCGGCGGCGCGGGCGAAGAAACCGCTATGACTATCAATTACGGCGTTTTCTTGAACGATTTCATCAATTTTGTGGTGATTGCGTTCGTGGTCTACATCATCGTCAAGAAGTTTAACGTCGAAATCAAGAAAAAATAGTGTTTTTTACAACATAAAATCCACCAAATCTGGGTTTGTGGTGTATAATTTGGTTAATATGGAGGAGTTATGAAACAAAAACCAACAAAATATATCTTCGTGACGGGAGGCGTGTTGTCTGGCGTCGGCAAAGGCATTACGGCGGCGTCCATCGGCGCCATTTTGCAAGCCAAAGGGTTCAAAGTGTCAATCCAAAAGTTTGACCCCTATTACAGTGTGGACGCGGGACTGCTCAACCCAGGCAAACACGGCGAATGCTTCGTCACCAAAGACGGCGCCGAAACCGACCTTGACCTTGGGCACTATGAACGCTTTTTGGACATCGAAACCACCAACAGCTGTATCAGCACCTCTGGCAAAATCATGCAAAAAATCATTGAGCGCGAAAGAGCGGGGAAGTTTGGTGGCAACGAAGTGCAACTGGTGCCACATGTCACGGGATTGATTCAGGACACCGTTGAACAGGTTGCTGCCGAGTTTGGCAGCGACATCCATATCATCGAAATCGGCGGTACAGTCGGCGATTTCGAGGGCGTGCACTTCATCGAGGCATTGCGCGAGTTTCCCAACCGCGTGGGGCGCGAAAACTGCTTTTATGCGCACGTCGTATACATCCCGTATCTCGTCACCAGCCACGAGTTCAAAACCAAACCGGCGCAAAACTCCATCCACGACCTGCGCACCTTTGGCATCATTCCGAATATGATTGTGGCGCGGGTGGACAAAATGGGCCCGAACTCCATTGCCAACAAAATCGCTACTTTCACCGGCGTACTGGAAGAAGACGTCATCTTGTTCCCCAACGCCGAGACCGTTTATAAAGTGCCTTTAAATGCCTTAAAAAGTGGCATTATGCGCCCCTTAAGCAAACTGACCGGCGACGAAACACCTCCCGACATGTCGGATTGGGCGGAGCTGAACCGCAAAGCTGGCAAAAAATACGCCAAAACTGTTTCAGTGGGACTGGTGGCGAAATACGTCAGCAACACCGACACCTATATCTCCGTAACAGAGGCGCTGAAAGCGGCGGCGTTCGGTAACGACGTCAACTTGGATCTGCGATGGATTAATGCCGAGACCGCGTGCGATGAAGATTTTGCGGCGGTCGACGGGCTTTTGGTGCCGGGCGGGTTTGGCATGCGGGGCATTGAGGGGAAAGTTGCCGCCGCCAACTACGCTTTGGCGCACGACAAACCGTATTTGGGGTTGTGTTTGGGTTTACAAGTGGCAGTAATTGCTGCCGCGCGCCGTGCGGGACTGAGTCGCGCCAATTCCGAAGAGTTTGACAAAGAAACTCCCGAAAACGTGATTTATATCATGGAGGGGCAAAGAGGGAAAGAATCCACCGGTGGCACCATGCGGCTGGGAGATTACCCCGCGCGTTTGAAACAAGGTTCCAAAACCGCCGAGATTTATGGCGCGTTGGACTTGGTGGAAAGGCACCGCCACCGCTATGAAGTCAATCAAAAGTTCCTGCCAGAAATTGCACAAGGCGGCGTTGAAGTCAGCGGCACCAGCCCCGATGGCAAACTGGTGGAGTTCATTGAGTCGCCCGCTCTCAGATTCTTCCAAGCCACCCAAGCTCACCCTGAGTTCCGTTCCCGCCCCATGCGCTCCCACCCTCTGTTTTTCGAGTTTATCAAAAGCCTGAAAACTGATTGACTCACCAATTTATCAACATTTTGGTGATTAGTATTCACTAAAATGTCGTAATTTTGGTGAATTAAACCTCTTCAAACTCCATTATCATATGCAAAAGGTTCACTCCCAACTGAAAACTTTTCCAAAAAATCTGAAAAGTTTTTAGTTGGGAGTGAACCTAAATGTGAAAGTGAGGCGGGCGCGGAAAGTGGGTTATTCAGACCACTACTGTAAAGGTCACTATAAGATACCCAGCCAACCTGAGAACTGAATTGACAGTATCGGAGACGGAAACCCGCCAATCACAAAATGCTATGCTTGTGTAATTGCGAAAATGCCGCTATAATGGTGCGCTAGTGCCAAGGGGCGTGGCGAAAAACGTCCTGTAGATTAAAGTGAAAGGGGTGAGATGATTGAAGCTAGTAATTGTCGGGGTGTGTATTTTTGTCGTGATTTTTCTTGCGCTTGTGGCGTCGTTGACGTGTCCAGTGATGGCGCAAGTTTTTGTGGTGTTGATAGGCAGTTTGTGTTATCTTGAACTGGCATCAATACTGACTAACAAGAACGGCAAAACATTTTGGCTGTGGGCGGGGCAGGCTTTGTTGGTATTTTTGAGTATGCTAGTTGCAGTCAGCAGGGTACCGACAAGAAGCGACGTGCTGGTGTTTTTTGCGGCGCTGTTCACGGTTTTTGCCGAAGATGTGATGGCGCTTGTGGTGGGGCAGTTGTTGCCGACACCACATTTGCCGAGAGCTTTGGGCAGAGTGTCGCCGAACAAGACGGTGGGCGGACTGCTGGGCGGGATTCTGACCGGTGTGGTTATGGGCAGCTTGTTGACCATTGGCTTGGAAATGGCAGGAGTGCTTGAGGTGAACGCGCCGGTTTTGACCGCAGTCTTTTTGGTGCCGATTATCGCGCCGGCTGGCGACCTGTATGAAAGCGCCATGAAACGCCAGATGGGGGTCAAGGACTCCGGCGAGATTTTGCGCAACTGGGGCGGAGTGCTGATTGGCCCGATTGAGGACTTTTTGCAGCCGCAGGGCGGGTTTTTGGATCGGTTCGACAGCTTTTTTCCCGTGATGATTTTTATCGCGGGCTTGGAACTCCTTTCATGAAAGTGACGCGCCGGTTTTGGCGCGTTATTTTTAATCGGGCGAGTGATAAAACGTTTCATATGTTGACAAATAGTTAACTGGTTATGTATAATCTAATTATGTTATGGAAGAGTAAGTTGCGAAGGAGTCTTGATTTGCGCAGGGCGGTGTTGGCTTGCGTGCGCCGTCTCTCTCTCTCTCTCTCTCTCTCTCTCTCTCTCTCTCAGTTGGTTGCGATTTTTGCACCGGCTGGTTCGCGACGAAAGCAGGAACTTGATATGAAACCGGCTATGACGTTTGGACATAAGCGTATTTTTCCGAAATTGCTGGTGGTTTTTTCGGCGGTTTTGTTGGTGGGCGGGCTGATGTTTGTGATGGGGCGCCGGTCGTTGCCGAAGGCGATGGCCGCGGATACTGGTGTGGCAAGTTTGGTGTCGGCGACTGATACACAGGTTGGCACTGGGCAAATCGGCGAAGACGCCACACACGTCCTGACCAACAACACGGTGAAATGGACGGCAAATTATAATTTCACCACCAGTGGCACGGTGACAGTGACGGCGACGATTAATCAATTGAGTACGTGGGACGCTTCCACTGTCAATGCCATCAATGGCTGCGGGACGGGATCGTCAATTGACACAGCGGGGAACGTGGCGACTTGCGTGATGAGCGGAAATGCGGGCGAGGTGAAACCTTGGGGGCTGTCGGCGACGGTGCTGGGGGCGAATGGGGCGACGGTGCAGCCGACTTTTACGGATTCAGCGGGCGTTTCGCCGGTGGTGCCGACGGCGGTGACGCTGGTGGCAAGTCGTGCCCAGTATGACGTGGCGACGTATAATACTTATCCCACACGGATGCCGGCGACGGGTGGTGATACTGGGTTGAATATTGGGGTGGTGTTTGTGGTGAAGTCGCCGCTGGTTGATGGCGGAGTGTTGGGTCTGGAGCCGTTGACTTCGCCGATGTCTTTTACGGTGAACACTGCTAGTATTCCCGATCCTAGTGCTTGGACGATTAAGGGTTGTTCTGCTGGCGTATCAACCGGGAACTCCGCTATCCCGAATTACATCGGTTCGGGCGTGAGCAATTATTACCGTCCGGGCACGACGAGTTGCGTGAAAGCTGTCGATGGGCAAAGCGTGACGATTACGTTTTCTGACAGTTACACTGGCGGCACCAAATACCCAAGTAAAAGCTCAACCGGTTATCTGTTGACGGAGGCCTTTTACGCCGACGTGCGGTTGGATATTAACGTGCCGTTGGCTAGTTTGAGTACCACGCCGGCGAACGTGGTGTTGACGGCCACGCCACTGGTGGCGACCACTTTATCTGGCGGGCCTGTTTCGTCCAGTGTCATTGGCAGTCAGAGTTACGCTTTGTCGTCTAAACCAAGTTTTGGTGGCGACCTGCATGTTCTTCAAGCCACCGAAAACTTGTCGCCAAATGTCAATTTGCCCGGCTGGATAAATGGCTATGCTAACGGACAGCCAATTTTGCCCAGCACAGATATCCGATTGAATGTGTCTTTGTCGGTAACAGGGCCGACGGGGTTTGTGGTGGAAAATCCTTGGGGTTGTTTGGTGATGCGGCCGAATAGTCTGGAGCTTTTGAAGGAGGGGTTTTTCCGCCAAGCAGTTTTGCAAGCGTTGCCCTCAGTCATAGAATACGGCGTGTTTAGTAATAATCCGCCGGTGAGTACGGTTTGCGGCGTGGCGGGTGATGGGGCACCCGGCTGGTATGCCACGCTGGCTGAGGCGCAAAATGCGGGGGTGGTCAATGCGGTGCGATATAAGTTGACGGGTGTTTTGGACGGACAGCAGTTTACTAGTGGCAACTCACCGTGGTTTTCGGTTGATGTCAAGTCGCCGCCCAATGGCGTGGTGGGCACGGCGCTAACGGACGGGACGCCCATTCAGGCACTTTGGGCGGCGGGAGCGGATAATATTGATCGGGTGTCTTCCTCGTATCCTGCTAGGATGATTGCCACTAGCGTGGTGTCCTCCAACAAGATTAGCGTGACGAAATCCAGCTTGCTGGCGGGCGAAACTCAAACGGTGAGCATTTTGCCGACGCTGACCAGCACAGTCAACACCACGACCACTGTGATTGAAACGGTCACGCTGTCGGCCGATTTGGCTTATGTGAGCGGTTCGGCACGTTTTGGTGGGGTGGGTGTGACGGAGCCGACCACGACTATTAACAGTGACGGCACGACGACTTTGGTGTTTAATCTGGGAGTTCTGGCGGCGGGGCAGACGAATGCTCTGACTTTTGATGTAAATGTGGCACCCACGGCGGTGATGCCGACGACGGCTACCATCACGGCGCTGGTGGATACCAGTAGTAGCGCCGCCCTCGCCCAAACGACTATGCGCACGGCGGCGGTGTCCTTCAACGTGGCGGCTCCGCCCGCAACTTTTGCGGTGGTGCAGTCGCAGTCGCTGGCGACCATTCAGCCCGGCATGGAACAGGTTTACACTTTTTCACACGTCAACACCACCAATAGTGTGGTGACGGGGTTGACGGCGATTGATGTGTTACCGTATAGCGGTGATGTAAATGGCAGTACCGGCATAACGGGCTATACAGTAAGTAGCCTTTCGGCGACCGGTGCAGTAACGAACTTTTATTATACGACCAGTCTGGCGGTGCGGAACGACCCGACCGGTGCGGTGACTTGGGTGGCGGCTTGCGTGGCTTGCGAGTTGCCGGCGGGGGTGACGGCGCTGAAGTGGACGACGGCGCAAATGGCGAGCAATACCTCACTTCAGGTTTCTTTCAAGCTCACGAAGATGACGGCGGATAATGGTGCGACAATCAACAATGCTCTCACGGTGTTGGACTCCAGCTTCACTAGCACGATTACCAATTCGGCGCTTATGTCGGCGGTGTTCAAAAAGTCGAGCGTTTCGGGGGCGGTTTACAAGGATGTTAATGGTTCTGGGGTTTTTGACGGTGGTGATATTGGACTGTCTGGTTTGACAGTAAGCTTGGTGAAAGGCGACGCAACGGTTGCGACTACTGTTACTGATTTGAACGGCGCGTATAGGTTTTCTGATTTGTCCAGTGGCACTTATAGTGTTACTGTTGCCACGCCAGCCAATATGGTGACCAACGGTAACACGGCGGAGGATATTAATTTGCTGACGGGGGTTGGTCTGAGCAACCAAAATATTGGCTTTGAGGATTTGATTATTGCATTGTATGTCAGCCCTAATCCGCTCAGCCTTAAAGCCGCTTCAACGTCGGGCACGGTTTCTGGTTCAATTGATTTGACAACCGCCACCAACAATCCTTTGGGTTATCGTTTGGGGCTCAGCACGGCGGATAATCGCTTGGTTTGCTTGTCGCCCAGCGCGTTTATTAATTCGGTGACGGGGACGGGCATTAGCTTGGCTGATAATACGTGGGGTTATAAAATCTCCGACGAAACTCCCACTTCGTGGAACGAGATTCCCATGACCATCACCAACGTCAAGTCGACCAGCGCCGCCGCGAAATTGGGGGATGTCACGAAGTTGTATTTTGGAGTGAAGGTCAATCTCGCAGTGCCGGATTGTGATTATTCTGGGATGGTGATGGTGACAGCGGTGGGGAATATATGAGCGGCATTTTACATTCAGGTGAAAAAATGCTATGATGTCAATTGAAATCATCAACCATTTCTGAATTGGGATTCACTCCCAATTCAGGGGCATGAATGATTTTGGAAAGGAAGAACACCTTTTTGAAAAGGGCTTTCTTAATATAAGGAAGAGTGGCCGAGTGGTTGAAGGCGCACGACTCGAAATCGTGTTTGGGGCAACTCAACGGAGGTTCGAATCCTCTCTCTTCCGCCAACACCATAAGTTAAAACCATGAAAATAATTTCACTAAACATCGCCGGTCGGAGCAACTTTGGTCGGAACTATCAAAAGCGGATAGCGGACATTGCGGGTTTTCTTTCGCAGGAGGACGCGGACGTTGTGTGCCTGCAAGAGGTGACTTTTGACGACAAGAGCAACCTTGCGGATGGAATTAACTTGATGCTCAAAAAGCCGTATCCGTATGTTTATGCGAACATGTCGGAAAAATACACATTTGACAAGTTTTCGGCTGCTACGGCGGAAAAATGGGAAAAAGGGCTCATTGAGCATATTGATGATTATTTGACTGACGGAATGGGGGTTTTGTCAAAATCGGTGGCTAGGCGCTATGAGGGGCTTGTGCTAAAGCCTGCCCCAAAGGATGAGCGCGGTCGTCCGGATTTTCATGTGCGACTTGTGCAAAATATTGAGTTGGCGTCTGGGCTGAAAATCTCTAATGTTCATCTTGCGACCAATCATAATTCATATCAACAACTTGATGAGTTGTTGCGCCACACCGACAGCCAAATCATAATTGGCGACTTCAATATAACTCGCGAGCAACTATTGGAACATCAAGACATCTGGGCGAACAAGTACCAAGAATCAACAGATTTTCAAGATTACGTTTCCTTTCCGGAGGACGGCGTTGCCTATGACCATTTGTTGCTTTCAAAGGAGTACAGGTTTGTTTCGATACGTTTGGTTGAGGGGTTGTCCGATCATTGTGCGGTGGTTTTTGAGGTTGAGGGGGGATAGACTTTCGAGCAATCGGGGAGCGGGCTTTGAGTTTTTAACGTCACCGGCGCTTGGCTTTTGCTAATTTGTATCTGACAAGAAAGACGGTGATTAGCGCGCCAGCAGAGGTCGTACTGAACAACAGAGCGGCGGTGCTACTGGTCATGCCGAACAGGCCGGTGTTGGGAATGGCGGGCTCTGTGCAGGTGGGGTCGTTTGACGTGATTGTGGAATCCCACGCGCATGTGGGCAACCATTTGGCGAATAGGATGGTGTTTTGGAGGAGGATTTTTGTGAAATCATATTGCGAAATCAAGTCAACGTCAGAGTGCCAACCGCCAAAAACGTATCCGTCACGGGTCGGGTCGGAGGGTTTGGCAAGGGCGCTGCCTTTGTCAATGACCACCGTTGGCACTGTTGAGCCTCCGTTACTTTCAAATGTTACTACTATTTTTTCTGTACCATTGATATAGGCTATATCATAATTATTGTAACCATTAGGCAAAGAGTTCGACCATGCTGTAGCGAAAACGTGCTCATTATAGGTCGCTTGGTCTTCTGGCTGAATTGAGCGAAGGGTAGCGGCGGTATTATCAACAAAAACGGCGTCAGGACCGACGGTTAAGTTTGCCAGATCTTTGTGCGCTAGCCATACGCCGCCTCCGTCACCGTTGGTCTTGTTTCCCTGAAAGCGCACATTGCCAGAGATATAAAAGGTCTGATGGGTTGCATTCATGTTTATTGCGCCACCACGAACTGTAGCAAAGTTTTCGTTGAAAACCACATTTTCGGTAATGGTCAATGTGGAGTTTGGTTTGGAAACGGAAATGGCGCCACCATAGCCCGCTGTGTTGCCGTTAAACGAAACACTGCCTCCGATTTGCGTCGTCGCGTTCTCGGCATTTGTGTAAATCGCGCCCCCAGACATCAAGGCGTCGTTGGTGGTGAATTGAACTTGGCCGGACACCTCCAAAGCCCCTTTTGGTGATTGATAAAAGATTGCGCCACCGCTCAACGTGGCCTTATTTTCAGCCATCACCACATCACCGCTGATGTTCAAATCCATCCATCCGTCGTCCGAATCAGCGTCAATCGCTCCACCGTTTTCGCCGGAACGGTTTCCCACAAGCTCAGTGTTGCCGCTAATGTTCGCCGTCTGATTTTTGCTGATGGAGAAAGCTCCGCCACTGCCGTTTGGAGATTGGTTGTGATTCATCGTGCCACCGGTGATATTGATTTTTGCGCCGTCCGAGTTCAATTTAATGCCACCCCCACCATCAATGTGGTATGTCGTGTTGTGGTCAACGTGTCCGCCCGTCATATTGAAAATGGTGCCGTTCAATCTGATTCCTCCGCCGATACCGCCGGCTGTGTTGTTGGAAATGGTGGCGTTGCCGGATATTTCCAAGTATTGGGCTTGGTCGGAGAGGTATTCTGTGCCGCTAATGTCAAAGTGGAACAGATCGGCGGACAGGGGAGCGACTGTTAATAGCGGTGCCATATCTGGATTGTAATCACATAAGGCGGAGGAAAATTGAAACTTATCGCGACCAGCTATGTTATAGGTGCATACAGAAAATGGCGGATGATTGATACTGGTGTCGAGTACGCCGTCAGAATAGTAGTAATGTTGCAATAAGGTGAAATCGGGGGAGATAATGATTTTTGTTGGCGTGCTGTTGAAATCCGGAGCGTCATCAAGCGACACGAGAGCACTCAGATAGAACCCACGATAGTTGTTGTTAGAGGTGCAATGTATGGTGTTGGTGATATAGTAATAATACGGGGAGGGCTCTGGCGCTACTCTTTGGTAGCGAATTTGTCTTTGCGGAGTGGCATAATGATTCGCGGAGCAATAGTCACCGACTTGCGCTTCAGTGGTTAAATCGGGGTGCTCGCTGTATAGATAATTTGAATCCAGTTCCCAATCGCCCTCCAAATCGTTCGTGTACTTATAAAAAGCTGTGAGCCGGTTGGTGTTCATGGCGATGCCACCGCCACCCCCGTCCGCGTGATTGTCGGTGATTTTGGCGTCGCCGGAAACAAGTACAGTGGCAAAACGGTTGGTGGCAAAAATCGCGCCACCGGAACCGTCGTCTGTTTGGTGAGATGTGTTGCCGCTGATTTCGGCGGTACCTGAGATTTCAACGGAGTTTCCTTGACAATCATAGGCGTCATAATAAATGGCACCTCCTGAGGTAGTGGCTGTGTTATCCAAGATTTTCCCACCACTCATAAGAAAGTGTTGGTCACAATTATTGGGTGTTCTGTTGCCAAAATATGCACCTTTGCCTGACCGCATATAAATTGCCCCGCCGCCTTTAGCGTTGGTGGTATAGTTATTTTGGATTATTCCGCCCAGCATGCGTACCGTTGATTGTTCGCGCATGGATATTGCACCGCCGTAGTTTGATGAGTTGTCTGAAGTGTTGTAATTATTTTGCAAAACTGCACCGTCATCAAGAGTTAAGTCCCCGCCGCCAATCAATCGAATCAGGGTTGATGGGTTGCCGTCGGGGAAGTTGGCACGGTTCCCGTCAATGATAATGTCGCTTAAAGCCAGTGTCGGAGTTTCGACGGTTGGGGATTGAGGACAAGCCCGTATTTCGATTAGTGCGGTGCTGGAAAATGTGGTGGGTTTCAATAGGGTGTGAACGGTGTCATTGGAGTGAATGGCTACGTTGGTGCAGAGGTAAACCGAAGTGGTGGAGGTCTTCATGTCGAAATCGTCTGTTATGGTTATGTCCACCAATTCCGTGTCAGTGTTCCAACTGGAGTGGCTCAGCGCATTGCTGAGTTGGCTGGAGTTTTGTACGGTAAAATATTGAGTATTGGCGACAGCGTTGGTGGGGGAGAGGGAGCGATAAAAAACGAGAGCTAGGGAGCCGATTAAGATAATTGACACAGCCGAAATGAGAAGTTTGAATCCTTTCTTTCTCTTTCTTTCTTTCTCTCTCTCTCTCTCTGGCGAATCGCATTAGTGTTGCCTTTCTCTCTTACCTAACATTAACTAACTATTAGTAGTATAACACACCAAAAACGAATGTAAATAATAGAACTCAAAAATATCAATGACGGCGTGTCCCAAACATTATTTTGGCAAAGCCATTTTTACTCTTGGGCGCGAATATTTTCTAAGCGAATCATGTGATAGTCCTCACCGCCCAAATAATCTGGCAACAACCTATCTTCCACGAGCTCAAATCCTTTTGTCTTTATCCATTTTTGGATACGTGGATTTTTTAATAAAGCATATGTAGTGCTTTCGCGCGCCTCTGCCTCTATCGCCATACCATATGAACCAGCAACTTCAAATACTCGCTCCATCATTTTCATTGCGAGTGCACCGCCTCGATATTTCGGCAATACAGCTATATCGTAGATGTGCGCAACTTGCTCATCGTCATTAAACTCGGAATCTTCTGGCAATGTGAGCAAATAACCGGCAACTTCTGAACCTTTGCGCACATAAAAACTAGCGGCTGCACCCGGAACTTCCAACTCGCGCTGACGCTCCAGAATATCTTGAATATGGGCTTTGCCTTGTGCACCTTCCTGGTATATGCTCGCTTCCATTTGGGCAATAATTTCGGCATCTCTGGCACCAAGATTTGCAAAAGTAATAACATTATCCAGCGATTCCACTCCGGCAATTTTGGGTAAGTCATATATCTTACTAGAAGAGGCATCAGAGTATGATAGCGTAGTTTTTGGTCGATATGAATTTGGTTCAAGAATTGCTCCGGTTGGGATTAAATCAGAAAAGCCAGTTCCAATTTTCACTGGTTTGCTGGTATATTCTGACCAGAATGTTTTGTAAGCGTTGGAAAGTGCTGGCGTCAAGTGCTTATAGTTGTTAGCAACTTCAATATTATCAAGCACCACTACATCGCTTTTGTCACGGCTATCTATTGCGTCAGTTGCCACGGATTGTGCGACAATCCTGCCGCCGACTTTAATTGTGAAGTATTGAGTTGACGGGTTAAACATATAATCGGTGTTGTTAGAAGCGCCAAATGGCATGCAACAATCAGTATAATTTCCACAAACCCAACCTTCAGGATCCGATTTTGCATGAACTTGGGCCTCAATTATTGGCCCCATATCAACCTGTTGATTTTGCAGAATTTTCATCAACGATTCTTCTAGCTCGCGAGGCACTGACCTGAGCAAATCCTGAACCTTTATGGGTTTTTCTTGGGTGCTGTTAAAATCTTTTAGCAAACCTCTCACTTCATCAAATAAGCCCTTCGGATCACGCGCTGCACCACGAATATTTTCGTTCCGCTTGCCCAGCCCAGACAGCAAACTTTGTTCAAGCGGGATGCTTGGGAAGATGCGTTTATGCGGCTCAAACGGCTGTTTTTCGTCTAATCTGCCTTCAACCAGATTCATAAAGTCGCTGCGTTTGCTCAAGCGCTCAAGTTCGGACATATTAAATCCGGGGGCTCCAGTGATGTCTAGTATTTGCGGAGGCAAGCTTGAAATATCAAGACCTGACTCAATCGCAAACACCCGTTTTTTCAGTTCGCGAAGTGAAGGAATTGGTCCAGAATTTCTTAGCGTATCACGATCTCTTGAATACCTCTCTAAGAAGTTCTTGAGTTCTTTATTTTCATCAACGGTATCCACACCAGAAATAATCGATTTCGCTTCCCCAGCATCAAGTTTGGCAATATTTGGAGCCCAATAAAGAGCATCGTGCCAACTATTGGCCTGTCCCTGACTCTCAAAACTAGCATTAAAACGCATCACATAAGTTCTAGCGGCCTCTGCACCAATTAGCCCAGATATTTGCGAAAACCATTCTTGAACTTCTGCCGGCTGGCGACAAAAACTAAGCTTGAAGTCCATATCAGATTTTTTGCCAACAGCCAACCCTTTGATATCTGCAAATTTATCGTCATTTTTTGACCTCCACTCGGCTAACTCCAAAATACCATTCGGCATTTTTATCAAATATTCACCAGCATATTCATAAAAAATATCCAACTCATCTTTGCTGATGGCGCGTTTCCATTCTTCCGGCCAATCAGAAATTGCGTCAGAGATGGCGTCTTTCTCATTGACGTGATGACCATTTATCAGGCGGTCGACATAGGAGGCTTTATCTCTCGCAAAAACCACATTACGCAGATCAATTTCGGCTTCCAGCGCCTTTATTACCGACCCAATATCAAGGTGTTTGAAATTGCCACCTGAATTGGCGCTTGCCCCGATAATGCCAATAATCAAATCTTTATTTTTGTCCAAGTGCTTTTTTAATAACTCATCTGACAGGTCGCTGCCTATATCATATAGCTCCCAATTAACATTTCGATCATTGAGATAGAACTTGCGATGCTCAGAATTGCCGTAGTCCTCGTAGTCGTCAGGTGGAGAGGCATAAAATACTTGTTTCGCAATCCAATACATCTGTTTGGCTTTTCCAAAGTTTCGGCGAGCTTGACGTTGCTCAAGGTTGGTTCGTGCATCTTCGCTTGCGCCTTCAGGGAGTTCAGCTGGGTGGGCTTTCTGGACATAATCCCACACGCCGCTTCTGGTGATGTTTGTCGTGTTATGAATTTGCCGTTTCATGTATTCAGCATCCCAGCGTTCCAACGAGTACCCAATGTCTTTCAAAAATTTCAAACTGTTCATCTGCTCAGAAATGTTCCTGTCATCAGTTTCTAACACTTCTTGCACAACGTTTGGACCGACTAGTCGGATAAAATTATACAAATCTCTGTCGCTATAATAATATTCACTATTTCCTCCACGCCAACAACGTTTAGCCTGAAAGGCTTGCAGAACCTCATCCGACTCTGCCTCAAGGGCTTTTTGCACTAAAACTTCTCCAACATTATGCCTTGCCTGGCTTGTTATCCGTTCGTTGAAGTTGTCGTGGAGCTCCGAACTAGCGAAGATTACAGGTCTGTGATAGTGACGGATTACACTAAAATCTATTCCTGTTGCCTCAATCTCCTCCGGTTTGGCATCACGAATAATGCCATCAAGGATGTGTTCGTCATTTTCGAATCTCAAAAAATCGCTAATTGGCTCATCAGAAGCCAGACGGAATTCCGAAATGATTTTGTCTGTCTTGAAATGAAGGTGGTTCCCCACTTTATCACTCGGAATAGCATTTGCAATCAAGGCCTGTGCTGCTGGGTTGGTGCGGATGATTTCCCTTTGCTCATCTGTAAGGTGCTCCAAAACACCCGCAATGTCCTGCAGGGTATTTCTCGCAGTATTGAACATATTTTGCAAATTTTGCACATCACCAGGCATCATTCTATGTTCATCTTCGTTCCATCCACGCATGCCATAATCGTTTTCGCACAAATATTCACCAGTGTTTTTATCATAATAACGACGAGAGATCGAGTCTCGACCACCAAATATCGATTTTTCTACGCCATAAGTTTCTTTGAGAAATTTGGTAGTTAGTAGAAATGATAGCTCACTCCGCTCTATCTCCTGTTGTGGCAGATAATAATAATAATTATCCCCTACATCTGGCAGCTTTAACAACACGTGACGATGAGTATTGCCATTTGTACTGTCGCAAATTGTATAGTTTAGCCCATATTGAATAAAATCGTCGTTTGAAACCCCAAATCGTTCTAGTAAACTAGCGTTGCCGCCTTTAATTCTTTCTTCTTCTAATATTTCACCCCTACAAGTTGCGTAAATAAGGTCAAGATTTTTACCTAAAAATTCTGCTACTGCTTTGACAAAATCTCTTCTCGCTAGCGGCTGTTCACTTTTGGTTTCGAGAAACTCATTTCTAAAATGTTCGGCTTTCGCTTGTTCTATTGCGTCATAATCCCTAACATTTTCCTCATGGTCTTTTTTCGATTGGAAATGGCCTTTGGCGATTTCTTTCTTGCGCCTGATATTATCATAAGGGGTTACAGGCATTTTCTCTTGCCTGTCACGGCGTATCTTGCGTGAGCGAAGTTGCTTCGCTAATAAATTGACGGCCGATTCGGCTACGTCAAACGTGGATTCAGCGTTTAGTGCGGAATCGTCTCTCTCTCTCTCTCTCTCTCTCTCTCTCTCTGGTAATCGCATTGGCACCTCCTCCATTCTTTACCCAACCTAACTAGTTATTGATGACTTAACTATAACTATGAGCAGAATAATTGTCAAGCAACTTTTTTGGTACAGGAGTTTTTATGTTTCTGTTATATTAGTGTATAATAGTACTTGACATTGCTGTTATATTGGAATATAATAGAGGATATGGAAGAAAATGAATTATTGATTTATACACAACGACAAATGGCGCTCGGCAGGGCTAGGCTGAAAAAATATGTCATTGATGGTCGTGGCAAGCCTTATCCTTACAGGCAAATATTTGTCAAAACTGAACAGTATGTGAACGACTTTTTGAGAGGCAAGACGGGCAAGCGCTGGGTGATTATTCCCGGCTTGCGTGGGACGGGGAAGACGACTATTCTGGCTCAGACTTATTATAATTTGCAAGATAGATACGGAGAAGATATAAACTTATTATATTTCTCCCTTAACGAGGCTGTTGATACGATAGGTGCGGATCTGAAAACGCTCCTTTCAGAGTACGAAAGAATCATCGGAGAAAGTTATGAGGTGGTCAACAAACCTGTGATTTTGTTGATTGATGAAGTTCAGAGTGACCCGAACTGGGCGTCAGTTTTGAAGGCGCTCAATGAGCGGTCCAGTAAGGTCTTTATTATGTGCAGTGGCTCTTCGGCTGTTCATCTGCAAGATGATGCAGACATATCAGGCAGGAGAGCGGTTGTTGAATGCTTATATCCCATGAATTTCTGCGAGTATGAGCTGATATGCAATACGATATATCCGGAGCGGGGGTTGAAAAAGGAGTTGTTGGACACTTTATATAATAGCCGGACTGCTGATGAATGCTTTAAGAGGTTGGCGGCGCTAAAAGGCAGTGTCGATAGGTATTGGTCAAAAATTGACAGGCGTCAATGGACTCACTATGTCGCGGCGGGGAGCTTGCCGTTTGCTTTAAGTGAAAGGACGTTGGGAGATGTCTATGAGGCAGTTTTGGCGTCTGTGGACAAGGTAATTTCAAAAGATATACCTACATTAGGGAGGTTTAGTCTCGATATTATACCGGTAATTAAGCGTTTACTTTATGTATTGGCGGAAAGCGATGTGATTAGTAATTATAAATTGGGTGAAGTGTTAGGTGTCAGCCACTTGACAGTGGCAAATATACTGGAGACGTTGTCCAAGGCAGAACTTTTGATACGTATAATGCCTCATGGTTCGGCTTTCAACTCTGTTAAAAAACCCTCCAAGTACCTATTTTCTAGTTCGGTGATAAGGGCAGCGTTTTTTCATATGGCGGGGTCGTCTGCGACCATGTCGACTCGCGAAGGGCGGCTACTGGAGGATATTGCGGGGTTGCATTATTATCGAAATTTTAATAGTTTAAGTCGTGGAGAAGTGTCTTATGATAGTGCTGAGAAAGGCGCCGATTTCATTTTGAAGAAGGGTGCCGATTCTATCGCCATCGAGATAGGCAAAGGTAAAAAATCCCCGAAACAAGTTTCTAACACAATGAAACGAATAGAATGCAAGTATGGAATTACGATTTGCAGCCAAACACTTGCGGTGTCTAACGACGGGCAGTCTGTGGTGGTGCCTTGGGATTTTTTTGCTTTGGCGTGTTGAGGATTTTCTAATTCAAGCGTTGTTGAGGGCTTCGCGGTTTACACTTCCAGATTGGCAATGCCGTTTTGCACTTTTTCGGGCGGGATGTTCAGGAGATCGCCGATGGCAATGGCGGCGGACATGGCGGCGGGGCTGGCTTCGGTTGTGAAGAAGGTTGCCACGCCGATGGGGTATTTGTCGCGCACGAAAGCTTGCATTTCGGTGCCTCTTTTATAGAACTTCACGCGGTCAATGCGGATGTCAGAATTGCGGTTGCGCCCAAACAGTACTGTCTTTTCGATTGGTTTGTACTGACTGAAATAGCCAAACCACTCGTCATCATAGTTCAATACGGTGTATTTGGGTGATTTATCTAATAGTTTTGATTTAACTGTAGCATATTCTTCAGGAGTACTGTACGCTGGGTGAGTACTGGTGAAATTGGTCAGTACTGCTGCCCAGAGCGGTATATCCGCCAGATAGTCTTTTTTCAGGGCAAAGTGGTCGACTTCCAAAACCACGTATTCTGCACCGCGTTTTTGTGCGGCGGACAAGAAACGCTGGTATAAGCTGATGGAGGGCTTGATGCCTTCGTTATTTTTTTGTCGTTGGTTCACGATTTCCAGCTCTCCGGCCGCCAGCATGGCGGTTTTGTGTCCTGCCTCTTTCAGCACTTCATTAATCAAATTGACGGCTTCAGACTTGCCGTTGGAGCCAGAAACCGCAATCACTTGCAATTTGCGCGCGGGATTGCCATAAAATGCCGCCACGATTTTGGCATAAGTTTTTCTGGCTTTTTTGCCGATTGAAACAGAGTTTTTGTTTTTCCCACCGGTTTTTGGTTGATTGTCATGCCGATTTTGTTCTTCCATGTAAATAATCATAGCATATTGTGAATAAATATGCTACAATGACTTTGCCATCGGTTACTCACCGGTGATGCTCCTTTCATTTTTGGGTGGGTTATGATGCCGTAAAGGCGTTTTAACCCACACCTGCACTCGTAGCTCAGCTGGATAGAGCGTTGGCTTGCGGAGCCAAAGGTCGTGCGTTCGAATCGCGCCGAGTGTACCACTGAAAGAACAGGAGTGAGTTGTATTGCACCTGTTTTTTCAGAGGAGTTTCATTTATACAAGAGAGGGCGACCGTGCAGGGAATGCGGGGTAGCTTTTTGTTGTAGCGCTTGTGGAAAACTTTATGTAAAAAATAGTTGGTATTATATTGATACTTATGATAAAATTATATTGTTTTTATAGTTAAAGATGTAACTAATAAAATATATGTAGATAGTATAAATAGTGAAATACCTACTATGGAGGTACATAATATGAAAATTGATAGTATTAAAAGGTTAGCGACATTAAAAAGGTCGGTCGGAAACTGGGCGATAGTCTCTGTGCTTTTGGCGATGGGGCTAACAGGGGCGGCTTTTGCGGCTCCGGATCCGCATGTCCAGCGGTACCAGATTATTATTAATGGCAATCCGGCGATACCTCCCAACGCGCATATACAGCGATATAATATTGTGATTCAGAGCCCGATTTATCTCACCCTGTCTTCGTCGGATATCAATCTTGCGGTCATGCCCAACGTGGAGACTTCGGATTATACGCAGGTGACGGTTGACACGACGGCCACAAATGGCTATAAGTTGACGATGTCAGTTTCGACCAGTGATTCAGACCTTATTTGTGGCACTGATAATAGCTATACCATCCCATCAATTGCTAGTGCTGGAAACCTCAATTCAAACACTTGGGGGTTTAGCCACGCCACGAATACCGCCATCCCCAGTACATGGCAACCCATTCCGGCTTCCTCGCCGATTACTCTCACCAACAAAACCGCACCCACCATCACCGGAGGAGACACCACTTATCTGCATTTTGGGGTGAAAGCGGATTACAGCCAGCAACCTTGCGATTATACCAGCCAAATTACTTTGACCGGAGAGGTCAACTGAAATAAACGCCAAAAAATTATTTTGCTTTATTGGGTACCAAAACATAACTATTATGTTACAATGAGTTCACAGAGCCCAAAGGGCTGCACCTTTTTGGTAGTCTGGCTGAGGTTTGAGACTTTTTTTGAAGGGGGTGAGAGCGATGACTGTGCCTATTCTGCCGGCGGGAGGGGCAGTTCTTAGCCAGATTGGACAATCATGAAAGCCGTCTGATTTCGGAATGGACGGCTTTTTTGCGGGTTTTTATCAGGGGAGGGGAGGGCTGCTGTCGGAAATCGGATAGTTTATGATATAATTTGATTGTAATTATGAAAGATGGGGATTTATGTTAAAGATTGGGATTGTGGGGTTGCCGAATGTGGGGAAAAGTACGTTGTTCAATGCTTTGACGAACGCGGGGGCGCTCTCCGCGAATTATCCTTTTGCGACGATTGAGCCGAATGTGGGGATTGTGCCGGTGCCGGACGCCAGATTGGATGTACTCGCCAAAATGTACAGTACAGAGAAAATTATACCGGCAAGCGTGAAGTTTGTGGATATTGCGGGGTTGGTGGCTGGCGCGAGCAAGGGCGAGGGGCTGGGCAACAAGTTTTTGGCGCACATTCGGGAGTGCGACGCGATTTGCCATGTGGTCAGGGCGTTTTTTGATGATAACGTCGTGAACACGCGTGAGGTGGTCGACCCGAAGGAGGACATTGAGATTATTAACACGGAGTTGGAGTTGGCGGATTTGGAGACGCGGGAGAAGATGGCGGGGAAGAAAAATGCCGAAAAAAAGCCCGCGGAGGCGGAAAATGTGCCGTTTTTGACGGAGAAACCGGTGATTTATATGTTCAATGTGGATGAAAAAACGCTTGGCGACGTAGCGCGGAAAGCGGAGTTGGAGAAGTTGGTGGCGCCGGCGAAAGCAATTTTTGTGAATGCGAAGCTGGAGGAGGAGATGGCGGGGATGAACGAGGATGAGCGGAAAGAGTTTTTGGCGTCGTTTGGGATTGAAAGTAGCGGGCTGGAGCAGTTGATACAGGCGGCGTATGACGTTTTGGGGCTGCAGAGTTACCTCACGGCGGGAAAAAAGGAGGTACGGGCATGGACGATACCGAAAGGAGCGACTGCACCAGAGGCGGCGGGCGTGATTCACACGGATTTTCAGAAAGGGTTTATCGCAGCGCAAGTGATGAAATATGATGATTTGGTAAACTTGGGATCGGAAAAAGCGGTGAAAGAAGCCGGCAAAATGCGCACAGAGGGGCGGGATTACGTAATGCAACCGGAGGATGTGGTGGAGTTTCGGTTTAATGTTTGACGAGTAGTGGCTATTTTGATGTCATCTGTCGGAAAGATTGTTCGGCAATGTTTTGCAAATTGTCTCCAAGTTTCGTGAAAAGTTCTTTGATGCCATCATCGTTACTTTCGATTTTTTTACCGAGTTGCAAGTTATGCGCCAAGAGTTTTTCAGTTTCGTTTCTCCAGCGCGGAAAGATATTTTCTGTCAAGAACGCAAAACCGCGCAGCCAATGATCTCTATCACTGGCGCTGAGCCATTGATTGGCTTTATCCAACCAGATGTCTAGTTTGTCGTCCAAGTCTTTGGCGGGCTCAATTTTATGACACAGGCTACGAAACTCCTGCCAAATTCGAGTTGCTTCATCATCATTGATTTCTTTTGTTTGATATTGCTCAATTAGTTGCTTGTGTTCATCTAATAAATTGCCAAAAGTGGTTGATAGGTCTGGTTGGATAGCCGCCGCTTTGGCTATTAATTCGTTTTTCGCATCATCAGAAATAATTGCAAAAAACAACAGGGTGTCCTTATTGCTGTCAGACACTAATTTTGTAAAATGCGGCGAGTCATATTTGTTGTATATATTCTCACCGGTTCCGTCAGGATTTTTATAAAAATTAGTCGCAAACATATTGATATGTTTCAGAATTTTCGCGTTGTCGGGCGACAAATCAAATTGTTGGATGAATGAATCTTTTTCGTCAGCGAATCTATCAAATGAATCCCCATTGTATTCTTGAATATTAGTGGCGTTAACAGCGATGTTCCGGACAATGGATGGCATTCCAGCGGCATCGTTGCGGTCGGCCGCTCGAGTAAGCCAGAGGCTATACCGGTCATCTTTGCCGCCATAAGTTTTCGCAACAGCCTCATGACCATCCGACAGCACCACCGCGCGGTCTTTCTGATAATTTGTGTGCGCGGCAATGTTATATGTTAATAATTTTCTTAAGTTGTTCGGGATAATATCAGATAAATATTTGTCAGCCAATACTGCACCGACTTCAGCATGACCAATCACAGCATTCACTTCAGCATAACGGTCAACGATTGATATTCCAATGTCGTGTATCATTCCGCCGATAATGCCAGTTAGCAACTCGACCTCGTCCAATTTATCATGCTCCAAATTTTTGTCCCCCAGTATTTTGGTGATATTCACAGAATCTCTCAAAGCATGACCTTTGCTGTGTCCAGCAGGCAACTCTTTCATCAAGGGGCTCACTCGCTGTAGAATAATATCCAAGACATTTGGGGATAGTGAGCCAAGCTCTTGTCTCGCTTTTGCCTTTGTTTCGTCCCAGCCTGCGTCGGTGTCAAGCGACGTCAACCATTCTCTCAGCCCATTATACAATTGCTCGCCACCTTCATCATCGTCGTGGGTAATTTCCTTACGGATTTTTTCAATTTCGCTCAAATCTTGCTCCAAAAGTGGCTTATCATCCAATATGTCACAAACAAGCGTGGCGCTTTCGGCGCCAGTGTCTATATCGTAGTTGAGAGCGTTTTTATGAAACATTGTACACATTATACAGTAGAGTTATTTTTACATCAAGTGTGGCACTAGCTTATTTGGGATTTTTAAGATATAATTCGAAGTATGGCGAAGAAATTGGTGATTATTGACGGGAAAAGTGTGTTTTATCGCGGGTATTATGCGATGCCGAACCTCAGTTTGAAAGATGGGACGCCGACCGGCGGGGTGTATGGTTTTGCGGTGGTGGCGCTGGAGATTATCAACAAGTTGAAGCCGGATTTGGTGGCGGTGGCTTGGGACAAGCCGAAGACTAATATCCGGCGGCGGCTTGAAATCTATCCACAATACAAGGCGGGGCGGAAGCCGGCGCCACCGGACTTTTATGCGCAGGTGCCGGTTTTGCACGAGTTGTTGGAAGTTTTGGGGTGGACGTTGTTTGAGTGCGATGATTTTGAGGCGGATGATATCATGGGGACTTTGGCGAAACAGGCGGACGCGGCGGGTTATGAAACGATTTTGGTGTCCTCGGATTTGGATATGTTGCAGGTAGTGGATGAGCACACGAAGTTGTTTGCTCTGAAAACGGGGTTTTCGAATATTGAGGAGTTCGACGTACAGCATTTTGAGGAGAAGTACGGCATCAAAAAGGAACAGTTTTTGGATTTGAAGGCTTTGAAAGGAGACTCCTCGGACAATATTCCGGGGGCGAAAGGGATTGGCGAGAAGACGGCGGTGAAATTGTTGCAGGAATATGGGAATCTGGACGCGATTTTTCAGCATGTGGATGGGATTAAGGGTTCGGTGGGGGAGAAATTGCGCAGTAGCCGAGAGTTGGTGGAGGTGAGCCGGCGGCTTGCGGAGATTATGTTGGACGCGCCGGTCAGCCTCAAAGATATCCAAGACGCTTCCGCGATGGATGGGGCAGCAGTGAAGCGGGAATTGGAAAAGTTGGAGTTTTTCAGTCTGGTGCGCAAGTATCCGGAGTTTTTAGGGCAGGGCGTGCAAACGGAGGTTTTGGCAGATACAGTTGAAATAGTCGGTACGGAGTATATGGGAGATACTATCACGGATGGGTTAGTGGTCGCGGGCAATGTAAAAGAGCTATTGAGAGCGCTACAATATCAAGACGTGAGCTTTTATGACCTGACGCAGGCGGAGTTTTTGTTGAACCCCCTGAAAAAAGTGGATTATGCGGAGCTGTCTTTGGGCGAGATGAGCGATATTTTTGACCGGCAGCGGGCGGAGTTTGACGAGAAACCCAAGCTGAAGAAAGTGGCTTTTGAATTGGATTTTCCTCTGATTCCGGTGTTGTACAAGATGGAGCGGCGAGGTATCAAGATTGACAGGAGGCAGTTTTTGGAGTTGTCGAGTAGTATGACGGCGGAGCTGGCGGAAACAGAGCGGCAGATTTTTGAGATGACAGGACGTGAGTTTAATTTGAACAGCCCCATGCAACTTTCGGAGGTGTTGTTTGAGGAGCTGAAGTTGCCGACGGAGGGGATAAAAAAGAAACAACGCGCTTATTCCACGGGGGTGAGCGAGTTGGAAAAATTGCGGGACAAGCACCCGATTATTGCACTGGTGGAAAGTTATCGCGAGGTGTCCAAACTTTTGAACACTTATATCGACGCTTTGCCGAAGTTGGCAGACAAAGATGACAGGATTCACACGACTTTCACGCAGAATGTGACTTCAACGGGACGGTTGTCCAGTGTCAATCCGAACTTGCAGAACATTCCAGTGCGCAACGACGCGGGGCGGCAGATTCGCAGTTGTTTTGTGGCGGATGGCGGCAAAGTGTTTGTCTCGGCGGATTATGCGCAGTTTGAGTTGAGGTTGGCGGCGGCGCTGGCTGGGGATGAACAGCTGATGCAAGATTTTAATTCTGGGGTTGACGTGCACACCAAGACTGCTAGTGATGTGTTCAAGGTGCCGATAGAAGAGGTGAGCAAGGAGCAGCGACGGGCGGCGAAAGTCATCAATTTTGGGGTGCTCTATGGCATGAGCCCGACGGGGTTGGCGGCGGCAACGGGGATGGACAGGGCGGCGGCGGCGCAGTTTATTGAGGATTATTTTGAACTCCGAAAGCCAATTAAGGATTTTATGGATAAGACTTTGGAAAAGGCGAAGACGGACGGGTTTGTGGAGACGCTGTTTGGGCGACGACGACCGACACCGGATCTCAGCTCCCCGATTTTTGTGGTACGCGAGGCGGCGAAACGCGCGACGACTAATATGCCGATTCAGGGAACAGAGGCGGACTTGATGAAGAAAGCGATGATTAAGTTGGACGCGGAGCTTGGTGATTTGGGCGGGATGATTTTGCAAATCCATGATTCCATTATGGTGGAGTGCGCGAAAGAGTATGCCGAGCGGGTGGCGGAGATTTTGAAAAAGACGATGGAGGGGATTGCTCCTGATTTGCCGGTTAAGTTGGCGGTGGAGGTGCATGTGGGGGAGAATTGGGGAGAGGTTTAGGCGCGGGTTATATAGTGGGGTCGGTATAGGGGCGAGGCTCTTTGGATGGAGTTTTTTGGATTTTGGTGTGGTTTTTGGGCGGGGAGTGTGGGTGGCGAGGGCGATGATGATGGTGATGATGAGAGCCAGAGGACCCAAGAAAACAAAAACGACCATTTTGGGGGAAACGATACAGTAGCCGAAAAGTGTTGAGCACGGCGCGAAAGAGGACAGGGAATATATTATGAGGAAGACGATGGCGGGGACGAGAGTTTTGAGGGTGGCATAAGGAGCGGTTGTTAAGGTTTTGGAGGTTTTGGTGTGTTTGCGGGCGAGGGTGATATAGGTGAGGGTGAGAATGAGGGCAAGGATGATTGACGCGAGGGAGGCATAGACGTAGAATCTGCCGGATGACCACGTTGACACTAACATTAGCAAGATAATGCTGAGGAAAATGAGGATTGCTATGGCTATGCGGAGGGGTTTGAGCTGTTTCATGGGTTTATATTAACATGAATTGGGGGGGGGGTTGTCGATTTTTGGGTTTTTGTTGACCAAGAGTTGTTATTGTGGTATAGTGCAAAAAGAGATGTGAAGTTTTGCGGGCGCGTCTGAGGGGGGGCAGTTGGTAAAAGGTACCTTAACAACTGGTTCTTGGTTTTTTGAAAAAACGGAGGTGGAAAGATGGCGATTTATTTTTTTCCGATTGCTCTTGTGATCGGCGCTGTGATTGCAATGATTTATCGTGCTAAGTCTAAATGGAAGGAGGATTTTGGCGCCATCTTTGTTGGTAGTGTAGGTTTTTTGGTAGCACTGCTTTATTGCGTGACTCTTGTGGCTGTGTCTTTTGTCTTTCTTCACCTTGACACTCCGAGTGATGAAGAGGCAACTGAAATTGTCGGGAGCACGAAAACGCAGATTTATGAGATTGAAGAGGGTGTTTTTGTGTTAAAGGTCAGCGGCTATTTTGATTTTCCGCAGTATGTTATGTATACTGATAGCCTTTTGACAAAGGTAGAGATTGTTGGGTTGGACAAGGCGGAGATTGACGAGGGGTGGGAGGGGACGCCTTGCATTGAAGTTGTCACTAGGCGCTATCCGGCGAGCAACAAGCATTATTGGCTGATATTTAGCCCCTTTTATGAGGATGTTTATATCAGAGTACCGGCGGGGAGCGTGGTTGCGGGGCACAGAAGTCCTCGGTATATGCCGAACTGAGAACGAGTTAAGTGAGTTAAGCGTCGCTTTCAAGCGGCGTTTTTCTGTGGTAAAATGGGGGAAAGAAGGGGAGATGTATGCCGGAATTACCAGAGGTGGAGACAATTAGGCGGGGTTTGAGGAAGTTGGTTATTGACAAGGTTGTTGTAAAAATTACAACATTTGAGCCGAAAAGTTTTGTGGGGGATGTGAAAAAAGCGGAGCAACGGAGGGTGATGGGGCTGGCGCGGCGTGGCAAGGCTCTGATTATTCAGCTTGAGGGGGGAGTCAACTTGTTGGTGCACCTTCGGATGACGGGGCAGTTGGTTTATGTGGGGACAAGGCGGTGGGGCGGCGGGCATCCGACGGATGATTTTTTGAATAGTTTGCCGAGTGCGCACACGCGGGTGATGGTGGAGTTTGATGACGCGGGGCGGTTGTTTTTTAACGACCAGCGGAAGTTTGGGTTTATTAAGGTGCTTTCTGACGACGAGGTGGAGCAAGATAGTTTTATCAAGAAGTTGGGAACGGACGCTTTGGCGGAGGAGTTTGGTTGGCGAGATTTGAAGAGGCAGTTTTTGAGGCACCCAAAGTCCAAAGTGAAAGCGGCGCTACTTGACCAGACGGTAGTGGCTGGCGTGGGGAATATTTATGCTGATGAAAGTTTGTTTTTTGCGGGCGTGCATCCGGAAAGGTTGGTGGGGAGCCTTAACGACAAGGAGATTGAGAAGATTTGGCGGGGCGTGCGGGAAACCATGCAAAAGTCGATTGATGTGGGCGGGTCGTCGTTGAAAAATTATGTCAAGGCGGACGGAAAAAAAGGCAATTATTTGGAGCTTTTTGCGCAAGTTTTTCACAAAGAGGGGTTGCGGTGCCCAAAGTGTGGGGCAGAGATTGTGAAGATTCGGTCGGTGGGACGCGGGACGCATATTTGCCCCAATTGTCAGAAGTTGGGGAAGTGATGTTGAAAGTTTTCGTGGGGGACGACAGGGTGAGAATCACGGGCGCGATTCAGCGGTTGGCGGAGCAGTGTGGCGTGGCGCCGGAACAGGTCAATGCGGAAACTTTGCGACGGGGCGATTTGCCGAGTATTTTTTTTGGGACTTCGTTGTTTTCTGACAAGCGGCTGGTGGTGGTGAAGGATTTTTCGGAAAATGTGGCGGCGTGGGAGGCTTTGCCGGATTTTTTGGAAAAGGTGGCTGAACATCGAGATGTGACGGTGGTGTTGTTTGAGAAAAATCTGGATAAACGAACAAATATTTTCAAGCAGTTGAAACAACACGCGGAAGTTTGCGAAATGTGGTTGCCGAAAGTTGACGAGAAAGCGGTGTTCAAGGTGTTTGGGTTGGCTTTGTCGGGGAGGCACGCGGAGGCGGTGCAGGCGATTGAGAAAATTAAGCACCAAAACGAGTCGCAAATGTTTTTTGGGTTGATTGCCAGTCAGGTGGCAAATCTTGCGGCATTGGTGTTTTCCGAAAAGCCGAGTGTGGAGGTGGCGAAAGAGGTGGGCGTGCATGCGTTTGCTTTGGGGCAGTTCGAGCGGTATCGCAAGGATTTTTCGAAAAGTGAGATGCGGGAGATGTTGAAGCAGTTTTTGGACACGGACAGGGCGCTCAAAACGTCTGTCGCGTCCGACGCGTGGATTTTGATTAAGAAGTTGATTTTGCAGATTGCTTTGCGATAGGTTTTTTCGCGGTCGTGGATTTTTTTGCGACGGCTTTGGTTTTTGCGACGGTCTTTTTCGCAGAAGTTTTTGCGACAGTGGCTTTCGTGGCGGTTTTTGCGCTGGGTTTCTTTGCGACGGTTTTCGCGACGACTGGTGCGGTGGCTTTTTTCGTGGTGGGCTTGACATTGGCGGCTTTGGCAGATTTGGCAAGCGCCGATTTGCGGCGGCTGGCGGTGTTCTTTTTGATTAAACCCTTTTTCACGGCTTTGTCAATTTCGCTTTGAACCTTTGAAGCGGACGCGGCGCTGGGTTTTTTCGCAAAAGCCTTGAAAGCGCTTTTGATACTCTTTTTGATAATTTCGTTCTTTGCCCGACGTTTCACAGAGGCGCGAGCTTGTTTTTTGGCTGATTTAATGATTGGCATTTCTTTCCCTTTTGTTATTTAATTGGTATCATTTTATTATATTTGGTGAGGAAAGTAAAGGGGTTGCTATTTTGCCTGAGTGGCGAGCGGGAACCAAAGCAGTGCGGTAACCCAAACTGTCAGCGACTTTCGAAACGGTCATGATGCCCGGATTGTTGCCATCTTTGTAAAATGAATGAAAAAACCCAGCACGATTAAGCCCAGTTTCTCTGGAAGTTTTGAGCATGCCTTTGGCGCGAATAGCAACCCGCAACGCTTTAATAATGTGCTCCACGTCGTTAGCCTCCAAAGCTGATTATGCAACAAAACCTTAAATTGCCTTAAGCATCAAATTATATGCTATTATATATTATATATGACAAAAGCATTTGAAGGGCAAAGAGAGGGCGAAGAAGTGCGGAAAGTGTTCCGCCGGCATGTGATTACGATACGCAAGGGGTTTTTGGTTTGGTATTGTTTGCTTGCGACGGCGATTTTGCTTTTTGTGTTTCCTTTGCCGGAGGTGAAGTGGTGGATTGGCTTTGGGTTGCTCGGTTTTGGCTGTTTGTATTTTTTCTATCATTGGCTGCTTTGGTATTTTTCGGTTTTTGTGTTGACTAACGAGCGAATTCGCCAGATTTCCCAAAAGGGTTTTTTCAAAAAATCGGTGATTGATATTTCTTTGGCGAAGATTCACAGTTTGAGTTATACGGTGCCGGGCTTCATGGCGGGGCTGTATCATTATGGCACGATTGTGATTCAAACAGAGGTGGGGGATTTGACTTTGTCGCATATTTCGCATCCTGACAAAATCTATGATAATATTCAAGAGGCGATAGACAAGGCGCCAAAAGAGGGCAACGCATGAAAAAGAAGTTATTTTTCCGCAAAAAACACGATGAGAAGATGGCGAGGCAGCCGATTACGAACGATACGATTGAGGAGCACCGGAGCGAGGTTTTGGCAAAGGGGCTCAGGTTTCGTTATCCTTTGCAATACGAGAAACACAAGATTGTGATTAATGCCACAGTGATTAGCGTGCTTTTGGCGGTGGCGCTTTTGGTGTTGGCTTATGTGGGGTTGTATAAGATGAGCAATTACAGCGACGCGAGCTATGGAATTGTCAAGGTATTCCCGTTGCCGGTGGCGGAGGTGGATGGCGAAAAGGTGCTGTATAGCGATTATCTGATGCAGCTTCGGAGTAGCATCCGGATTGTGGAGCGTCAGGAGGGGGCGGCGTCGCTGGAGGACAAGAGCAAGATTGAATATTACAAGCGACAATCCTTGGACAATGCCATTGTGAACGCTTATGCGATGAAGTTGGCGAAAGAATTAGACATCAAAATCAGCCGTGAACAGATTGACGAGGCGTTCAAAGAGCGGCGCAAGGTGGGTAATGTGGAGATTTCCGAGAAGAAGTTTTTGACGGACATCGTGGAGGGTGATTACGGGTTGACAAAAAGTGAATATGAGCGCATGGTGATTGAGATACCGCTGATTCGACAAGAGGTGTTGGTGCGGATTGACGAGGCGGCTACGGAGTTGAAAGATGGTTTGGATGCGCGGCTGTTGAAAGACGGCAGTAATTTCGATGAGGTGGTGGAGCAGTTTGGTGAGGAAGTGGTGGTGGAGTCTTCGGGCGGGATGGTGGATGTGATGAATCTGGATGGCGGGCGGGCGATTAAGGCGCATGGTTTGGAGGTGGGGCAGGTGTCGGCGCCGTTTTTGTCCAACTCCGGCGATTGTTATTATTTTGTGCGGCTGTCGGAAAAAGACGACACGAAAGTGAGTTATGTTTCGGTGAAGATACCTTTGATGGAGTTGCAGCGGCGGATTGAGACGTTTCGGGTTGAAGGCAAAATCAAAGAATACATAAAAATTGATTTTGGCTCCCAAACGTAGTATGATGGAGGATATGGATAAAAGGGAAGTTGCGGAAATCAAGCTAGGCGAAGGCGAGGAGATTAAGGTGGAGGTTGAGCGACATCCGTTGGGGTGGTGGTCGATTGTGCTGAGGTCGGCGGCGGCGATGGTGGTGATCGTGGCGCTTTGGGTGGTGATGATTGTTTCGGAGTCGGGATTTTTGCCTTTGGATAATAGTACGAAATCATTGGTATCGCTTATTGCGGTAGTACTACTTGTTTTGACACTGGTGGTGAGTTGGGTGGCAACCACGATTTATAAAAACAATCTTTTGGTCATCACTAATAAAAAAGTTATTCAACAGACGTCGGTCAGCCTGTTTGACAAGTCGGTACAGACGATTGATCTGCCGGCGATTGAGGACGTCAGTTTCAAAAAGCGGGGGATTTTGCAAAATCTTTTGGATTATGGTTCGATTCGGCTGTCAACGGTCGGAGACGAAACAACTTATCAGTTCAGCTTTGTGCGCGATCCGGAGGGACAGGTGCAGGAGATTGTGGGGGTGGTGCATGCGGCGAAAGAAAAATCTGGTAAATCCAGCGGGCGGGATGAGGGAGCGAAGGAGGCTTGAAATTTGGCTTCGCCTAGTGCCGGCTGCTCTTGACGTATTCGTTTTCTTTTTCGAGTTTGGCGCGCAGGGTGTATTTGGCGCATTTGCCGTCTTCGCAGCTGGTGGGTTCATAGGTGAAAGAGGAGGTAGTGTCGCCGATGTTGATGCCGTAGGGGTCGGTGAAAAACTCAGGATCCATTGCTTTTAAATTGTCTTCACCAATGGTTTCTGGGTAAAATCCTTGTTCAGCATAAAACACTTCTTCCAGATTATAAAACATGGCGTTGATGGCAGTTTTGGAATAGCTGTCTCTTTCCAGTGCGTCAGTGGTGGCTTTTTGGAAAGCGAAAAAGATGGTGGCAACGCCCGCCAAAATAATCACAACGACTAATTCTATGGCTGTAAAACCGCGTTTTTTGTTCATGATGTATACTATTGTAGCACATTTATGGCTGATTCAAATGTTTTTTTGCGCGATTAGTCACGACGCGACCGCGTGGAGTGCGCTCCAGAAAACCGATTTGCATGAGATAGGGCTCATAAAAGTCTTCAATTGTGGAGGTTTCGTCACCGGTGAGGGCAGCGATGGTAGACAGCCCAACCGGTTTGTCGCCATATTTGTCTAAAATCGCGAGGAGCATGTTGCGGTCGGCGGGATCCAGTCCCAATTCGTCAATTTCCAATAACAACAAAGCTTGTTTGGCAACGTCTTCATTGATTTTGCCGTCATTGTGGATGTCGGCATAGTCGCGCACTCGCCGTAGCAACCGGTTGGCAATACGTGGCGTCAGGCGTGAGCGCGTGGACAACAATTTGGCGGCGGAGTGGTCAAGATTAGTGTTCAGAATCTTGGCGGCGCGTTCAATGATTTTGATAATTTCGTCGGTGTTGTAATATTCCAAGCGGTGAATCAGCCCGAAACGGTCGCGGAGGGGGCCGGCGAGCGCGCCGGTGCGGGTGGTGGCGCCAACCAAAGTGAAGCGGGGGAGGTCAAGGCGCACGGAGCGTGCGGCGGGGCCTTTGCCGATGATGATATCCAATTTGAAATCTTCCATTGCGGAATACAAAACCTCTTCCACTGAGCGGTTCAGGCGGTGGATTTCGTCAATGAACAGTACGTCGTTATCGGTGAGGTTGGTCAAAATTGAGGCAAGATCGCCCGGACGCTCAATAGCGGGACCGGACGTAATGCGGATTTCTGCGCCCAACTCATTGGCAATCACCCCCGCCATCGTGGTTTTGCCCAGTCCGGGCGGGCCATACAACAAAACATGCTCCAAAGCCTCCTTGCGCTTTTTGGTGGCGTCGATGGCGAGCTTCAAGTTGTTTTTCAGGCGCTCTTGCCCGATATACTCCTTGAAGTTTTGCGGACGCAACGTGACCTCTATTTTTTGCTCCTCCGCGTCGTCCTCATGGTGTTTGATATCAATAATTCTTTCAACTGGCATGTATTTAGTATACCACGCATGAAACAAAATGTGATATACTTGAAAGCAAGCGGGTATCGTATAACGGCTATTATGCGTGCTTCCCAAGCACGAGACCGGAGTCCGACTCTCCGTACCCGCACCAAAATCTGAAAATTATCAATTTTCCGTCCGTCATCGGATTTTTTAATCTTGTTGGTAAACCTCCAACTCTAAAACACCTGACCCAAGTCTGTACCAACAAGGTCTTGTTGGCACCAACCCCCACTTCACAGGGCTCTTCAATCTGTGACGACAGATTGAAGCGAGGAACCGACCTGCCACAGGCTGGGCCGGCTGGCACGGTTCTGTACCTGTGAATGTGGGTGGTTGTGCAACAAGAGCGGCAGGAGGAACATACCAACAAAGAACTATACCAAGAAAACCGGCAAGGGAACTACACCAACTACCGGTTGCTTTTTAAGCATAAATGTAGTAGACTGAACGTAACTATCAAATAAAATAGAAAGAGAAGAGAAATGGACGACAAGACAAATAATATATTGGGCGATAATCAGGGGGGCGCACCGGTGCCGCCGGCAGAGGCGAATGTTCCGGCGACGCCGGCAGAGGCGGTGCCGACAGCGCAGGTGGAGCCAGCCGCGCCGGTGGTTGCACAGGCTATACCAGCCACACCAGTTGCGCCGCCAACACCAACGGTGCCGACCATGCCAATCACACCAGCCACACCAGTGGTGGATTCCGGACAAGTAGTGGCTACACAGCCACCGATGAACGGCAATCCAGCCGAAAACCCTATCATGCAACCCAATTCAGCTGTACAGCCAAATTTGGCTGTACAACCCAATTCGATACCAGCTACACCAGTTGTCCCGACCTCTGGTGGTGTTCCCAAAAAGACCATCAAACTGTTGATTATCGTGGGTTCGATTTTGGTGGTGCTGGGCGGGCTATTGCTGACTTTCTTTTTGACCAACGGCTTTGGATTGCTGAGGTCGGAAGAGTTGTCTTGCACGAAGTTCCAAGAAATGGAAGAGTGGTCGGAAGAGAATAATTATTCGTTCACCCCCAGCGACTTGACGGCGGGTGGCGAAACTCAAGCTCAAGCGGAAGAATCGTTATCGATGATAAGAAGTGCAATCGACGCGCACCCAAACCAAGATTTCAGGGGTGCTATGAACGACATTATAGACGCCTATATAGATAATGACTACACCAAACTGTTCTCAGTCGCGACGAACACCGACGCTATGGCAGCAATGGAAGACTTTTCGGAAAAATGCGACTCTTCGCCCGATTTTGGTTTATAAATGGCGCTAAGGGCGACTTAGTAACTGAAGTGTTGTTTTGGAGTTGGGATTGGCGTGCGGCAGTACGGGTGGTTTGAAGATTTTGATAGGCATTGCCATTGGAGGCAAAGTGGACATTTGATAGCCTTAAGCCATTTTCGAAATCAACATTCTGGGCAATAGCACTACTTTTTTGGGGGCTTGTCAACAAGGCCATTGTATTTTTATTGTAATAGTTGTATACTACTGAGTAACTAGGAAGGCGAATAATGAAAACTGAAAAAATCAACATAAGTCAAGAAACCCCGACGCCAAACCCTCAAGAACTGGAGCCAGTTTATCGCTATAACGGCGGCCAACTTAACCCGAATCTTGACACCAAGTGGCTGGCCAGCGTCATCGACAAAGAGGCGTTGAATGAAGAATGGTTCGAAAAAGCCAATCAGCTGATAGACGAGGACACCAAGTTAATAACTCACCCAGATTCTGCCGAAAGGGAGAGGGTGCTGGCTGTCAGGCAAAGCTTTTTTGATGATGTGCTGGGTTTTAAGAATGGGGCGTCTTTGCTAGAAGCAGATGTTTATGACAAAATTAGACACTTCCACGCCACTTTGCTGCCAATCGGTACCGTATTAGGAGCGATTTACTGCTTGAACGAGAACGGTCTGGACAGTAAGAAGATTATTAACACTTTACCGCAAGCTCTAAATTGTAGCCAAGAAAGCATTGAAGAAAAGATTGCTTTTCTTGATGATCGGGGTTTGGATAGTAAGAAGATTATTAACTTTTTCCCAACAACTCTGAGTTATAGCCAAGAAAACATTGAAAACAAGATAGCCTTTCTTGACGAGCAGGGCTTGGACAGTAAGAAGATTATTAACTCTCTCCCAGCAACTCTGGGTCTTAGCCAAGAATATATTGAAGAAAAAATCAAGTTAGCCCGACGTCTCGTTAAATTGAGCGGACAAGATATGTCGCCAGAGGACATTATTAATAGTGCACCAAGTTTAATTGGTAGTTCGTCAAAAAAACTTTTAGCTCAAGCCAGATTAGTTCTGGAAAATGCTGTTAATGTTGAGACTGCACCAGAGGACATACTGACTCTAGTGATAAAGCCAATGGAGTCCCACATACTAACCGCAGCTGACAACCCTCCAGATAAAAGCTACAAGCAAAACCTAAGAGCTAGCTATCGGCAAATAGAACCCCTATCCAAGACCAACCGCACGGCTTACACATTGGAACAAATCAACCAGCCTGCCACCTCCCAAAAAATCGGCAAAAAAGCCATTCTGGCGTTCCTGAGATACAAAACAAAAGACGGCAACAAACCAATCAGCGACCCCGACCATAAATATGACAATTTGAGCAGAGATTTTCCGAAGTATTTTTCAGAGAGTTGATTTTTAATTATAGGCGTTTAATTTCTCTTTACGGGCGGGAAGGTTGAGTTGTTTTCTGAAATGGTGAGTCAGGTGAGACTTGAACTCACGACACCCTGCTTAAAAGGCAGGTGCTCTAACCAGCTGAGCTACTGACTCCTAAGTGCGGATTATATAGGAAAGCGTGAAAAAAATCAACCTTTCTTGATAGAATTTGCATTGTTGCATAATTATCGCCCCCGTCAAAGAGGCTCTGCTGTTCGCCGAGTGCAGCCAAATCGGTTAAGGCTGAAGGGTGTGGGGTGCCCGCACCTTAACCGATTTGACGCGAAACGTACTCTTTGACGGGGTGATAATTATGCAACAATACCTCTTTGGGTGGTTGTGCAACAAGACCGGCAGGGGAACTGCACCAACAAGAGTATTACACCAACAAGACCGGTAAGTAAAATAAGCCCAACAGGTGATTATGCAACAAAACCATTACAACCCAAAAACTTGACATAAATACTGCGTCAAAACCCTCCCCAAATCCCCAAAAGTCTGCTATAATGCTTGTGTATGAGGAGTTTTTTGCAAAAACACTTTTGGCTGTTCGCTGTGGTTATCGCAGGGTTGTTTTTGGCGTTTGCGTTGGCGCTGTCCGTCAAGCAACAGTTGTGGTTCGACGAATCCTATTCCATCATGGTCGCACAAAACGACCTCCCCACCATCATCAACCTCGCTCGCGCCGACGTCCACCCGCCACTATTTTATATTTTGTTGCACTTCTGGGGCTCCATCTTCGGCTTTTCGGAATGGACTTTGCGGCTCTTTGGCGTTGTCGTCTCCGCCATCACCGTGTTCGTCGCCATCATCTTCGTCAGAAAACTCTTCGGCAAAAAAACCGCCCTGCTCATTGCGCCGTTTTTGCTCATTGCGCCGTTTTTCGCGAGGTATAGTTTTGAAATCCGCATGTACGCGCCCGCCATTTTGGTCGGCGTATCGGCAACTTTTGCGCTGTGGTCGGCGTGGAAAACCAAACGCAACTGGTTGTGGGCGGTCTATGCGTTGTTGGTTGCCACCGGTATGTATTTGACATACATGATGGCGCTGGTCTTCGTCGCGCACGCCGTTTGGTTGATTTTCGTCACCGCGCGCTCGGAGCTCAACGAGCCGTTTTTCAAGCATTTCATCAAACAGAAATGGTTGCTCTCCTTTCTCGGCGCCATCGCGCTGTATGCCGTGTGGTTGCCGACGCTTTTCAAACATCTTTCGGGGGGTGCCTTGTCCGGCGTTGGCTCCGCGTTTGGGGGTGAACAACTGGTTGGGGTGTTCTCCTTTGCGCTGCTTTACACCCCAGTTTGGCAACTGCAAGTGTGGCAGATTGCCCTCATTTTGGGTGTTGTAATTTTTACAACATTTTTGGCGGTGCGGGGTTTCAAAAAGAAGCATTTTGTATACCCAAACAACTGGTTTTTGCTAATTTTCTTGACCGTTATACCGACCGTTCTGCTGTTTATCATCGCCAACCCGCTGTTTGGCAAACCCGCATACATGGAGCGTTATCTTGTGGTATTCATCCTGTTCTTTTATCTCCTGCTTGCCGCGATTTTGTCAGCTTCGGTGGTGAAAGGGCAAAAAATTGCCATTTTGGGATACTTTTTTACGCTCATCACCTTGACTTTTGGCACCATTCACCTCATTAACGTCGGAAATTACAACTTCCAACGCACAAATCGCTCGCAAACCAAAGTCGCGGCCTCTGTGCTTTTGGACTATTGCGCCGACCAAATCATCGTGGACGACTTTTACACATACATCGAACTGGCACCCTATTTGCCACAAGATTGCCACTATGTATATTATGCCGAAAATGAAGTGGAGTTTGCAGGGGGCTGGGCGCCGCTTGCGCTACTCGACGACCGAAGAATCAGTGACCCGTCCAGCCTCGCCGTCAAGAAATTGGCCATTGTCACCGCGCGTGGCAAAAATTTGGGTTTCGAAAAGTCCACCTACTACATCGAAACTGAAGCCCTGTCCATCGGTATGCAAGCCATTTCATTAAATCGCGCCATCGAACTTTGTGACTTTGAGTCGGAGTCGTGTTACAATTAGCCTATGGAAAACGAACAACTAAACACTATCAAAACTTGGCTGGGCTCCGGCTCCGTCAATTTATTCGGGCTGCCGTTTGCTGGCAAAGACACCGTCGGTATCAAACTCGCGGAGATTTTTGGTGGCAGATTTTTGAGCAGTGGCATGATTTTGCGCGAACATGAACGCGAAAACAAAGAAATCCGCGTGCTCGACAAAGGGTTTCTGGTGCCCAGCAACGATTTTCGCGAAATTGTGTTGCCGTATTTGGCGAGCCAAGAATTGGTCGGGTTGCCACTCTTTTTGAGCTCTTTTGGCCGTTGGGATGGCGAGCAGTTCGATGTATTGGCGGCGCTGGATGACAGCCAACATGTTCTGAAAGCTGTGATTTTGTTGAATGTTTCGGAAAATGAAATCAAAAATCGTTGGGAAACTGCCAAAAACTTGAATGATCGTGGCGAAGAAGAGCGCGTCGACGACCGCAAATTGGAAGTTTTGGAAACCCGTATCAGCGAGTTTACGAAAAAAACCATGCCGGTCGTGGAGTTTTACAAAGACCAAGGAGTGTTGATACCCGTCAACGCCCACCAATCGCGGGAAGCGGTGGTGATGGAAACTTTGAAAAAGCTGTATGCTTTTGCCATGGGGCATCCGTTGTGATTAAGGCTCTGATTTTCGATTGTTTGGGGGTGGTTTTGACGGAATATAACGATCATTGGATTGAGAAACATTTGAACCCAGCCGGCCGGCAAGCGTTGGCCGCGGCGGAGCTTTATCCAAAAAACGACCTTGACCAGATTTCTGATGAGAAGTTGTATTCCGGCTTGTCGAAACTGGCTGGGCAGTCGCCGGCGGAAACCGAACGCGAAATCAAATCGTTCATCGCGCCCGTGCGTGGCATGCCGGAACTCGTCCGGCGTTATCACGGAACATATCAGACCGCCATTTTGTCAAACGCCAGTAGTAGCTTGCGCCACAAATTGGACGAGTTTGGTTTGCAACCATTGTTCGACAAGATTGTGGTTTCCGGCGAAGTCGGCGTGCGCAAACCCGACCCGAAAATCTTTCAAGTGGCGTTGGATTTGTTGCGCGTGCAGCCCAGCGAAGCGATTTTTATTGACGACAAATTGGAGAATGTGTTGGCCGCTGAAGGTTTGGGTATTATGTCCGTGCAGTTTGTTTCAGTTTCGCAATTAGAAAATGCACTTGGTGAATTATTGGGCTAAAAATCGCCCTGCCGATGACGGCAGGGTTGACAATTTATTTGTACTGTGATATAATAAGAAGATATGGGAACGGTTCTCGTACTAATGCACCTTAACGAAGGCTATTTGGCCACAGGGTTAAGGAGCGGTTTTTAAGAAACGGCTTGTTAGCCCTGCGGCCTTGATTTACTCCGCAGGAATATTTTTTATTTGAAAAACTTGAGGAGGCTTTGAAAGAAAGGTGCGCGGAAAACGAAGAATGCGAAAAAAGCGCACAACCCAAAGTCAAAAGCATACCAATTGAGAAATTGAGGTTGCTTGATTCGGACAACCGGATCTTGCGTCGTCGTTATGGCATCTTTACCATAGGCGACCTGTTGGTCAAGACCGAATATGATCTGAGAAGTGGAAATGTCCCAGTTGGCATGCTCGAGCGCATCAAAACCAGACTTGGCGAGGTAGGTTTGAGGCTGAAAGGCGACATTGACCTTGGCTTTCCAACCCCGAGCGCTGAAGTTATCGCAAAATCTGACGATATCGAAACTGACACCGCAATTATCATGGACATCCTCCAAAAGCTTGGATATGAGTGGGACGAGCAAGACGAGGGGTTGCAATGGGCGATGGAGGCCATATTATTTTCCATGAATAACCCAAAACTTGCCGTGCGGTTGAAGACTTATCTCTGGACAGAAATTGCTAAGCGGGAAGGCCTTAATGTCTCTGAAATAACCACAATCATACGTTCAAGCGTGAAAAAGTTAAAGCCAACGTGGAAAGAACTGGATTTGCATGTTTCACCTGAAGACGCGGAAGCTAAAGAAGTATGGAACTATGCACGGCGGGTTTTTCGCCAAAAAGGGAGTGGATCATGTGATGTTTTTTATCACGACAAAAACATCCGGTTTTCTTTTGAGTTGGCGGCAATCGGTTGCTACGCCCACGAAGTGAGAAGAGAGATGAGGAAAAAACGTGGATAATCTCATCGCAAAGTCTAACCGCCAGATGAAAAGTCGTCTGGCGGCTTTTCATTGCGATTTTTTGCTGACGACTCGGGCGTCCGCACAGAGCTTGCTAATCCCGCTTCAACATCACCATAAAAGCCTCGCTCGGAATGTCCACCTTGCCGAAGCGTTTCATGCGTTGCTTGCCTTTTTTTTGCTTGGCGAGCAGCTTTTTTTTGCGTGAAACGTCGCCACCGTACAAATATCCCGTGACGTCCTTACGGAACGCACCCAGAGTTTCACGGGCAATGAATTTGGCGCCGATGGCAGCTTGCAGGGCGACTTCAAAGTTTTGGCGCGGGATGACTTCTTTCAATTTTTTGGTGATGTCACGCCCCACCGCCACCGCCTCCGATCGGTGCGCCATCACGCTCAGGGCGTCCACCATTTCGCCCGCCACATAAAAATCGACTCGAACCAAATCTTCCGCACGATAATCGTCCAGCTCATAATTAAACGTGCCGTACCCCGAAGTGCCGGACTTCAACTTGTCATAAAAATCCGTCAACAAGTTCGCCATCGGCGCCGCAAAACTAATCAGCGCTCGGTCGTCAAAATAACTGATGTTTTTTTGCACGCCCCGCCGGCTGATAATCAAATCCAGCACCACACCAATAAACTCGCTCGGCACGATAATTTCACCCTTCACCCACGGCTCACGAATTTCTGCAATCTTCGTGACATCCGGCAAATCCGCCGCACTTTTGATGTCGATTTCCTCGCCCGTTGTAATTTTTACAACATAATCCGTCGACGGATTCGTCACAATCAAGTCCAAATCATACTCCCGCTCCAGTCGCTCCCGAATAATATCCATATGCAGCAGCCCCAAAAACCCAATCCGAAGCCCAAAACCGAGCACCGGCGAGTTCTCCGCCTCAAATTGCAAAGCCGAATCAGACAGCGCCAACCTCTCCACCGCCTCTTTTAAATCCTGATAATCCTCATTGCTGACCGGAAAAAACCCAGCATAAACGAAGGGTTTGACATCCTTGTAGCCGGGCAGGGGTTCAATTGTTGTGTGCATATCTAATATTGTAACATACGTTGTAATATTCCACATTTTCGGAAAAGAAAATCAGCTATCTTTTCTCTTTGGGCGCGAATATTATAATACGACGAAGCGAGCGAAACGAATGTCAAGTTCATTTCCGAGCGAGGAGCGCTGCATTATTATGTTGATAAATAGGGGACGGTTCTTACCGTCTATAAAGGGACATTTCATAAAAGAAATCAATAAAGATATCATAAGATAAAGTGAGAACCGTCCCCCAAACAGATAGCAAGAATCGTCCCTCACTAATCTCACGTACACAACCAGTGTGGACAGGTCGGGGGTTTCAACGTTGCGGAATAGGGGTGGGGGTTGTCCATTGGTTGCTCTCGCGCCTTTGGCTTGAAAATCCGCCCGTATTGGTATAAGATGATAATGCTATGAGCGAGTTTCAACCACGAAAAGAATTGGAGGACATCAAAGCCACGCGGAGGGTTGATGCGACTGGCGCGCGCGAGCGGTTGCATGGTTTGCGATATGATATTGAGGAGGCGCGAAGGCATTTTGCTGATGCTTTGGTGGAGTTGACGCACGAAATATCTGGCAGTGACAAGGTGACGGAGAAAAAACTGACGGGGATTATCGAAAAGTATGCGACGGGTTTGGACAAGGAGACGGAGAGCATGTTTTATGACGGGATTGGCTCTTATATGCTTCGGCGGCGCAGTTTGAAGAATCATTTGTCGCGAGTTGGGAAGGAGGGGATTTTGGAGGAAGTTGCGCTTGATGACCTGAGCAAAACTGAGCCAGAGCCTGAAGTGGCGCTCGCCACTGACCAACTTTTGCACGATGTGGCTGCCAGAACGCAGGTGACGATTGGGCCGGTGAATTACAATATTTTTGTGACGCGTAAAGATTTTAATAAGTTGCATCAACCTGACGAAAATGGCGCTTATAAATGGGACAAATGGGGCGGTTTTGCCCACATTAAGGACAAGTTTCCTTATTCGGTGATTTTTATGGACCCTGAATCACGATTGTTTATGGCCTTATTTGGCAGAAATACTCATAGTCCACGGGTGCAGGAGGTCATTGCTCATGAAAACGAACACCAAATCAAGACTTTCGTTGACCAGATGATGGACGAAAAAAATAACTTATACAGTAATGCAGCGTGGCGAAAGGTGAGACTAGAGAGATTAGTTGGTTTGGGTGTGCCGAGTGTGATTATAGAAAACGAACGCAGATTATTATTGGAAAGGGTGAAAACGGTGCCAGAAATGGCGGACGTCGAAAGCTTGGAGGATGTGCCGGAGCAGTTTTGGCGGAGGGCGGAGGAGCATAGGCGGAAGGTAGTGGACAAGACTGATATGGAAATGGCTGTTGAAAAAAGCGCTAATAGTATTAGTGGTGAGATTTTGGCGTATTTGATAGAAGGTAAGGATTACGAAAAAATAAGAGCGAAACTAGATAACGTGTATTTGCCGATGTATATTAAGCGTATAAAAAAAGGTCACGAGATGAGTGAAACGACCGACAATTTAGACGCGATAACTAAAAAGTGGCATGAACAAATAAATGTTGCTCTGAAAGCGGTTGATGATTTGAAAAATTTGGGGCTTTCGACCAAGCAGGTGGTGGCAATGTTGACGCCGGTGGAGTTGTCGCAGTGGGCGGGCGTGGTGCGCAAACAGAAGGTGGCAAAGGAGTTGGGGCGCACGGGTATGAAGTCGCCAGCGAATGTGGGGCAGGGCGGCGAGGGTGGTAAAATATAATATATTCGACCCCATAGCAAAGGAAACCTACTCCTCCAGTGGCTTTGGGGTCTTTCTCCTGATTTCTTTTGCGAAACTGACAAGTGTTGGAGGTTCGACCCGTTAATTCTGATTAATTGGAATCGCCACGATTGTAAACAACGAACAATTTACAAAAACAACTAATTCTGCAAAAACGCCTTCAATTTCGCAACAGCCATAGCGCGCATTGATGTTTTATTCTTCTCGTCGTCAGTCATCTCGGCATAAGTCAAATCAGAGTCGCCTGGGATAAATATCGTATCATACCCAAAGCCATTTTTGCCACGTGGCTTGTCGCTAATTTTTCCCGCAACCTCACCAGTAAAAATACGTACGCCGTTCTCATCGCAATAACCAATCGCCGTCGTGACAAGGGCGTCTCTTTGTTTGTCGCCCAACATTTCAACAATTCCATGATCGCCAACATTTTGCAAAAACCATTTAATCAATGCGCCGGGCAAGTTTTTCCACGCCTTAATCGTCAAACCAGTGTCATCGACAATTACCGGTCTTTGTAATTTTTCATACGCAACTTTAGCTTTCTCACGCACCACCTCAACCACATTTGTTGACTGGATTTCCGGCAAATCAATCTTTTCAGTTTCAATTTCAAATCCCAATAAAACAACATACTCTTTGGCCTTCCCAGCACTTCCAGTAATTAAAGTCAATCCTTTCATTTCATCTTGCTCCTTTCACGCCAACCAGGCAAACCACCAAACCCAAAAATTGCAACAAATAAATGCTCTCGAAAATAAATATATAGTCGGAAAAGAGTTTGCCGGCGCAGATTAAGCTTGAATGTGGTTGGTTGATCATTTTACGCATACCTACTATTTATAATATGATATTGTGCGTGAAAAGGAAAGGAAACGGGTTTTCTTTTTCTTTGAGCGATGAGTTGTTTGCAGACAAATCAGTTTATTCTGCTCAACCAGCCGACTTCAGAAAAACATCGTCAAATCAAATCGTGCCACAAAAAAGCCTAATCCGCCGGTGGTTTTGAAGCCTTTCTCCCAATTTCGTGGAGGCGGGATTTGATGATTTGTTGTTGTTCGGGGGTGAGCCCTCGACCAGGTATCTTGCCAAACCGATATATTCCAATTTCACCCGTATCTTGAGAATTGTCCGCTAGCCACTTGGTCAGCGTTGTGTGAGCTGTCCTGATTTCTTTTGCGAAACTGACAAGTGACACCACGCCATCTGGCGGTGCAGGAACAAGGTGTCTTATGCTATCTATATTATCCAGCACATATTGCTGCTGATTCGGAGTAAGTCCCAGCGCAGTTCTACTTCTGAACTGGAATGATTTAAGCTCATCCTCTGGAGGGTTGGCAGCTAGCCATTTATGCAACGTATAATGTCCTATTTTATGAGTTACCGCAAACTGACTAATTGATACCACACCGTCTTCGGGGGCGAACGTTATATTATCCAACACATATTGTTGTTGCTCGGGGGTGAGATAAGGAGCGGGAAAGCCTCCTTCCCCTTTAGGGCGATATCGCTTGAGCTCCCCCACCGAGCTATTACTCAGCCAAAGCGTAATAGAGTAGCAAGATCGACCAACTTTTTTCGCAAGCTGCTCGACTGACACTGCACCTTCTGGAGGCTCCGGAACAGTCAACTTATCCAGTATGTATTGCTGTTGTTCTGGGGTAAGCCCAATACCAGCGGTATCGTGAAATCTAAACTTTTTGAGTTCACCTATATTTTCACGGTTATTTTTTAGATAATCATATATGGGATAATAACTCAACCCGCTGTTCTTCGCAAGCTGGAGGATTGACATCACACCCTCTGGCGCCTTTGGAGCTGAAAGTAACTCCATATTATCCAACACGCATTGTTGCTGTTCGGGCGTGAGACACGGAACATCCTTAAGGTCGAGCGAATAGGTCTCGATTTCGCCCACCAGTTCGGAGTTTTTTTGGAGCCATCTTTTCAAGGTGTTCACGAAACACCCAACATTTTTAGCAAACATATGGACTGTCAGCACTCCTTCGGGCAGATTAAATCGATTGTAATATCTACCGCCAGCGTTATGTTTGTCTTTGTTCAGATATGCGTTATCGATGTCGGTGCTATTAGCGAGCTCTTCAGCCTTCTCGTCCGGCACGCCGCCCAGCAGTTTTTTAATTCTGGTAACATAATTTTTGGAATAACTAAGTCTGCTGCCGAGCTCAGGATATTCAGAAATGAGATTTTTCAAAGTTTCTTTATCGAGCATTTTGCCAAGCTCTTGCTGGGTGATATTTTTTTCTTGCAAAGCCGCTTCATCCAGCACAAAAGTGGAGGAGCTCTTGATGTCGCAAACCAGCACAATACGTTGCAATTCCGGTATTTCAATCATATTGTAACTGAAGGCAGGTGGCTTTGTTGAAGTATCTGGCGTAAGCGGCGCGACCAAAGTGTTTGGCGTGATACTCACCTGCTCTGGATCGTCAAAATCAATCCCAAAATCTTGTTTCAACACAAACAGCACCGTTTTGGTGCGAGATTCTGGCGTGAGTTGCTCGTGGTCGCTGGTCAAAGATAAGTTGCGTAAGGTGGTTTTGAGGCAGGACTCTGGCGCGGCGGGCTGTTCGTTTTCATCGGCGCCAAGCTCGACTTGATTGGCGATTGGTGGGTTTGGGTTTGGGTTTTGGTTTAGATTTGGATTTGGATTTGAACTTGAGCTCGGTTCTGGCTGCGACTGCCCAGTGAAATCGTCGATATACATCAAGTTTTCCCTGATCTTAATGATATGCTCCAAAGCCTCCTCCATATCCTCCAGCCCATAATAAGCAAAAGCCGTATCCTCCTCCTCTCTCAGCGACTCAAAACCCATCGCCCCATCGCTGCGCCGAATCTCAACTATCTCGTCCGACAACTTAATCAAATCCTCCAGCGCATCGTCCGCATAATGATCAATATTCTCAACCGTCAACTGCCGATTAACAATCTCGTCATAGCGGTTTTTAAGCCGCTCACGAATATCATACTCAATCGTTCCAGTGGGAAACCTTTCCATAGCGCTTATAGTAGCATAATAGTTACCAAATGTCAAATATTAAAACCATGTTTGGCGGGCAAAAAGTCGCCGGCGAGGTAGTTACGGCGGCGTCGCTCAAAGAAAACGGCATAAAGGTCATCTCTTCGGACGAATGTTAGTAGGTCTGTTGCGCCCCGCCGATACAGTTTTTTCAAGCCGTGTTTTTCGAAATGTAACATAACACTACATCCATTTTATCTATGATATAATGTTGAATATGGAAACACCAATTTTTACAGTAACGCCAAAATCGTTGGACTTGGTGGCGAAAATTGCCGAGATGGTCGGCGAACTTCAGGGGTCGGGCGAATATGCTCGCAATCTCCACCTACGCAAAGTTAATCGCATTCGCTCGATTCACTCTTCTCTTGCAATTGAGGCGAACACTTTATCTATCGAGCAGGTAACGGATATTATCAACGGCAAGCGAATACTTGGCAAACCAAGCGAGATTCAAGAGGTTAAGAACGCTTACGAAGCCTACGAGCATTTGCTTGAATACAGTCCCTATTCTGTCGATGACTTGCTGAGAGCCCACAAATATATGACCGACAGGCTGATTGATTCGGCTGGGCATTATAGGAATAAAGGTGTTGGGGTTTGGAACGGAGATAATTTGATACACGCTGGCGCTCATCAAGATTTCGTGCCAAAATTGATCACGGACTTGTTGAATTGGGCGAAAGACACGGATATCCACCCGCTGATTAAATCGGCAATTGTCCACTTTGAGATTGAGTTTATCCATCCATTTGCGGACGGGAACGGTCGCACAGGTCGGCTCTGGCAGACGCTCATCTTGTCCGAATGGAACGAGATTTTTGCGTGGATTCCGATTGAGACGGTAGTTTATGAAAATCAGGGTGGCTATTACGAAGCTCTCGGCACTTCCGAGCGGTCAACCGACTCGGGTGCGTTTATTGAGTTTATGCTAGATGCGATTTATCAGGCACTGAGTGAGCTGCCTGTTCATAAAATTACCGATATATTTACCGATATAGATACCGATAAACTATCCAGAGCGGAACTGGAGTTTTTGGAGCAAATCGCTGGGTTTATAGATAAAAACGGCGAGATTACAAATTATCGAGCGCGGCTTTTGACCAACAAATCCGATGTCAGCGTCAAGCAATATCTTGCGAAGTTCGTTGAACTGGGACTTCTTGATGCGATTGGTGAGAATAAAGGACGAAAATATGTTGTAAAGAAAGGTGGTGAGTAATGGCTGGCGAGAAAGAAGCGCAGGTGCGCATTAAGATTAACTGATACATAGGCAAGGTCCGACCCCAACCCACCTACACATTAAAAAATAACAGAAGTAAAATTAAATAAAAAACCTTTATCGATTATTTTTTAATGTGCTAATGTACTGTGCACTATTGATAAAATTAAGCACGAAAGAGGATTTAGCTCACGACTATTTAACAGGGTGAAAATACAATGTGTAGGTGGGTTAGGGTCGGACCTTGCTATCAGGGAATTTATTAATGCTGTAAAATTTATTGCCATTACTACTGTTAATAATTATTCAACAACGCTGTAAGATGAAATCCAAATGTGCAAGTAATACAAAAAGTGCTACAATATCCTTATGCAAGTAAACCATAAAATCACACCCGACCACAATCATCATTTCCTGATGATAAGTTTCAGCAAGCTCCAGAAAGCGAACTGGAGCGCTGGCACAAAGGAGCTTACTCCCCAGACGAATATCGTAAGGCTATGGTTGCCATAGGTTATTATCCATCGATATTGGGTGAAGACGAGAGCGATATTGAGTCATACACAAGGGAGTTACTAAAAAGAAGAGAGAAAATTGGCAAAAAAATCATCCATACTATTAAAACCATCTCGCCCACCTATCGGAGAAAAGAAACTTTTCGGAAGGAAAAGGCCCAAAAACGGTGGGAGCAATATTTGTATAGCATATATGGCGTTGAGGCAACTGCAGAGCTCAATCATAGGAAGTTCGAGATAGAGTCAGCGGAGCGAGAAGCAGAAAGGGAAGAGCGAGTGCATCAAATTGAAATTGAGAGGAAAGAGCAAGAAGAGAGAAACGAGGCTTTTTTCAAAGAAGAATTGTACGAAAATCAACAACTCCGTTTTCCAGAAGTTGAGAAAAAATTTAACGACGTGCTTTCCACCGCCGAATATTTTAAACAAAATGCAGAACAAAACACGCCAGGCATCAGTCAAGGTGAAATATTAACCGACGATGGCGAAAAAGTTACAGTTTACGACCTGACAGGGTTAAAATTCAAAACTTTAGCCCACAATACGCTGTATAGAATTTTGGATGATCATAAATACCTGCCCGCTGTTAAGAATTTGCAGGATATTGATACAATAGGCATGCCGCATCGTGAAATGGACAGCATTGCTGCTACTGCCCTTTATGTAGACCCAAGTTTATGGCTAACAATGCATGACGAAGAGTACACTTTTAGGTTCGGTGGCAAGAGACCTATTCTTGGAGGGAGGCATGACTATTTATGTACTACATACATTGATAGCGATTATAATCTTTTCTGGCTCGGTGGTGAATTGTCTATAAGAGTCCCTCCAATAATGTATGCATTTTCTCACATCAATAACGGTGATTTACTGGGTGTTGCCCCAAGGGACGCTAGCACGTTTTCTACCAGACGTGACAGTCGGCTTACGCAGCAAGACCCCGACGCCTTACTGAATAGCATAGTAGATGTTTATGGTTATAATGAAGTTATCTTATCCAGATATGAAACAGAAACCGGTAGACCGATTATGCCAGACTATATTATGATTAATAATAATGCGCCAGAACACATCCAGAAAGCAGCTTTACGTGCAGCCAGTTTTTTCCATGTTCCTCTAATGAAGGTCCATTCATATATATATGAGCAAGAACAAAGGCTTCGTAAAGGCAGTGCAACGGAGACTGTCCGCTCGTTTCAAAAAACAGTGGAAAATCAGGGTGAATCCGATGTCAATCTTTGAATTGGGAGTCGACAACAGAGTGTGCCAAGAAGAACCGCTGACTGAAAGAACACCAGTGGCAGACCCAATCTAATCAGATTGATAGAATTAGAATAACTGAATTTTCAAGGAATTTTCAAGGACTAATTTTCAGATACTCCTCAATCTCTGGAGAAAAATGCCGATTTCGATTTTAACAGGTTGGAAAATAGAGAATTTTTGGGGTATTGTTGCATAATTATCACCCCGTCAAAGAGCACGTTTCGCGTCAAATCGGTTAGGGTGTGGGCACCCCACACCCTTCAGCCTTAACCGATTTGGCTGCACTCGGCGAACAGCAAAGCCTCTTTGACAGGGGCGATAATTATGCAACAATGCAAATTTTTGGCGGTTTTTTGGACTTTTCTTAGTGGTCGTGTAATTTTATGATTTATGTTGTAGCATAATCAGGAAGTATTTCGCAAAAAACTTTGTTATGAAGAGCTACAAGACCCCAATGGGGAAATAGCCCAAAAATATTTCACTAACTGCCGAGAATTGAGCAAAAATTCTTAGCGAATTCTTAGCGTTCCGACCCGCAACAGATATGAGCTGAGATCAAGATGCAACCAAGAGAGCGGTCGAGGTGACCGCCCCGCTTTTTAACTAATACAAGAACGATGGGGGTTCTGGTCGCGGCGAGTAGCCCTCATAGTAGCAATTTTTTGAGCCATCCGGCATAGTAGCTTCAATGGGGTGGCTGTCGGGGCACGAACCCTGCAGATACACGGTGTTGTCTTTACGGTTAACACAGGCATAAAAGCTGACTTGGTCACCAGCCATCCGGCCTATCGCGTAGTATCCCGCAGGGCACTTGCTTTCCTCTGGCGCATCGGGCATCAGATCCATGGCAATGGCGTCACCAACCTCTTGATAAAGCCCTTCGTCCACTGCCTGCTGCACCTCTTCAACGCTAATACACGTCAATACCTCGCCGTTTTCATCAAACGTCGCATAAAAAGTACTACCACATAGCTCCGTTGGTCGTCGTTTGCCCAAATCATAACACACGACCTTGTCTGCACATTTGTCATTCTGCCAATAGTCATTCCAATCTATAACCTCCGTACTGTTATTGCCAATATAACAGAGCGTTTTTGCCATTGCCTCCCGCGCAGTCAGGTCAGAGTCAAGGTTAAGACTGCTGCACATCGGATAATCTTGATTAGCATCCGCTAGCTTTTCAATCGTATAAGCTCGCCAATCGGTATCCACAGGGCGATAGTAATAAACCGCATCCGCATCGCTCATAGCCGTTATTTCGCTAAGGCTAAGCATCGCGTAATCAAATCCATCCACGACGGCAGTTCCCTCTTGTTTATTGCCATAACCAGGCAGGGCAGCGGAGCCTTTCTTCACTGAAAGCACAACTGGATTTTCTTTAATCGCGCCATCATAAGTTTCCGCAAATTGCTTGTAAGCGCTGTAATAATCCTTAGCTTCATTTTGGGAGCTCTCGAAATCTGCCAAAGTAGCACATTCTAGCGCAATGCTGGTGCCATCTGGTGAGGAATAGGCACAGACAAACAAATTGCTCAGTACGTAATAATGATGGTCTTGCAATTTTTCCATCTCGGCGGTCGATGGAAAAATCTTTTCCGTCCAACCGTTATCCACGAAATATGCGTTGGCGGCCTCTACTACACTTTCGGTGCTAGTCGTAGCATCGCTGTTAAACAATTCACCGTAAGACGCGTCTGGCAAAGTACTAAAGTTATCATCCTCTAGCTTGTACGCGATATTTGGTTGATTTTTGGCACCACGTTGGTACTCCAAAATCTCCGTCGCCGGTGCAATGGTAAGGTCTCTGTTGACATCCTCCAGGACTTCTCGTGCATTCATTGCTGTGTATTTACTGTCGACACCAGAGTTGTTATTGCGCAACATGTCGTTTTTTGCAATAATAATAAAAATGAAAATTGCTGTCGCCGCGATTAGCGATAGTAACGTCAATACCCCCAACAAGACCAACAATTTCATCCAAAGCGGCAAAACCTTTATCTTATGAACAAACGAAGCCGGCGGAGCAGCCAACTCCCCCTCCTTAGCGATTGGTTTGTTGTTTTCCATAGTCCGATTCTCCTTGTTTATATATTTCTATTGTAACATAAACACAATAAAGTTTGTAGGAGCTAATCTGAATTTCTTGGCGTTTCTTAGCGTTCCGACCCGCAACAGATTTTTCTTAGCGTTCCGACCCGCAACAGAATGAGTTCTATCACTATGCCGAAAACGAGTGGCTCTACTTCATTGCCCCACCCCCCAAGAACGCTACCATTAGAGTTACGGGTGGCAGGAGAGTAGGTATTAAAGACACTCCTGGCTGGGAAGAGCGTAATAACGTCGTTACGAGAATTAGCGAGATTGGTTTAAAGAAGTGGAAACAAGAAGTGGGCTACCACAGAAGAAACATCGTAGAAAATACTTTTTACAGGCTAAAGACCATCTTTGGGGACAAACTAAGGTCCAGAACAGTCGAATCGCAATATACGGAACAGTGCATTAGGGCTAGTTTGGTTAATAGGTATAACCGGATGGGGTTACCAGAGTATGCGGGGTAGTGGGGAGGGGGTGGGGGGGGGTTATTTTGGTTTTTGGTTTTTTTTGGGGGGGGGGGATTATGTGACAAGACCTTCCTAAGGTAAGATTTTACGTAAAACCGACTAGTTATGATACAATTATTTGGGTACGACCGAGAAAGGATTGGTGAATTAAATATGAAATTTAGCAAATTTACACTTCAAAATTTTCGTAGCTTCAAAACCCGACAAGAGCTAAAGCTGGCTATCCCCAACGGGGAGCTAGGTTCAGGGCTTACCTATATAGTTGGGGAAAATAATTCTGGCAAAACCAGCCTTTTGGAAGCGCTTCAGAAGCATAATGGTGACACTTTACGATCTAGTGAATATAGCCATGACTCAACATCAGAGTTTACTATTTTTGGTGATGACGATTGTATAAAAAGTAAGCTCTGCCCTATTAGAGAAGCGTCATACACACTAATAGCGACAGACACATACAGGTTAGATGACTCAGAATATCCCTTGTTTATTCCATCTAGGCGGCATTGGAACGCAAGAGTGAATAATAAGGATAGAGACCCTAACGAGCTACTTAGAGGTGCGCAACGTAACTCATTACGTCGCATAGAAAATAGTGGATCATATTATTCTGATGTGGAAGTTTCTGGGCTGTTACAAACTATTGAAAAAGATCAAGCAAAATACAATGAATTTATAAATTTAGTTAAGCAAGTCTTGCCAGATTTCACATCTTTCGCTATAGCCAACGACGATTATGAATATGTTGAATATGTCACTAATGGCTCAATAAAACATCGTGCAGATTTTCTGGGTGATGGTGTTATATCTATATTGCGCATAGTGGGTCATTTAATTCAATACACTAATATCCCTCTGGTTATTGACGAGCCGGAACTAAGTCTGCATCCACTAGCCCAAAAGCGATTAGTGAAACTACTTGCCGAAAAAGCTAAAAAGCAACAAATAATTATATCTACCCACGAACCGTATTTTGTCGTATGGGAATATATAAGAAATGGCGCTGTATTGAATAAGGTAACAAAATACAATGACAATGAAGCAAAAATCCATACACTTAAAGCTTCCTCGGAATACGAGAAACTGATAAATGCTGGCAATAATTGGCAAAAACCATTCATGATGGATGAAATTGCAAAAGAGGTATTTTTCTGCGACGACATTTTATTTGTGGAGGGGCAAGAGGATGTCGGGCTCCTTCGCTCTGACAATGCGATACCAGATAACGTTACATTGTTTGGGTATGGCGTGGGAGGGTATTCTAATTTTGATATATCACTGAAACTTGCACACGATATTGGGGTTCGACGAGCAGCTATCTTAATTGACTATGGCGATGGCGAAACTAGATTAAGGAAATCATTAGAAAGTGACTATCCAAACTATAAGATTATTCAATGGGCAAAAAATGATATAAGGGATAAATATATAGAAAACTCATCCGGTGTCAGACGACAATGCAAAAAAGGCTATTTCGATGAGCATGGGCATAAAAAATCGGGAACTGAATTGGGTGATTATGACGAGAAGATTGATATTGTCAAAGAATACTTCGCTATGCCGGAGATTAAAGCGCCAACAAGACCGAAACAAGAACACTCGGAATCCAAAATTAAGCAAGGAGTTCGTAACCCAGAGACTGCCGAAAAACACGAAAAATTGTATAGATGGATGTCAAAATCTCGTTTATTGTTATGGCTGCGGCATATAATAAATTCATTGAAACGTCGACGATAGACACCAAGTTTATTGATGGTATTAGATAAATTAGTATCCGGAGATATCGCCAAGAATAATGCATAATATAAAGCTTATTTTTATAGAAATTTTTTAATATGCACGTACGGGCTAGACTACAAAAAACAATTATATTAATTTGTAAAATAGTAAAATGGGGACGGTTCTCCTACTCTGTTCGGGAACAGTTCTCTAATACATTTTATAGAAAACATTTTTTATCTGTTAATATATTGTTTTTTCGCTCATAAGAACTGTCCCCCTCTACTGATAGCGAGAACCGTCCCTGTTTGCTCAACAAAACCAACCCCCAACCCCAAAACTATGTTTGCATTTCCACAAAATGTGATAAAATGGTTATGATATGAATAGGAAGTTGACACAGGGTTTTGGCGGGGCAGGTTGGCGGGGGTTTGTCCGGAGGGTCATAAAGTGTTGTAAAAATTACAATAACAGAGCTTTGGCGTGGCGAAATCCTCTCTCTCTCTCTCTCTCTCTCTCTCTCTCTCTCTCTCTCTCTCGGTCGCAGCGTAGCCATTTTCTAAATTGTGTAACCGCCCTAACAGCGCTGACAATCCTAATACTCGGTTTTTACACCGTCGTCACCCACAACCAGTCCGCCCGTGCCGAAACCAATCCGCCCGCCATCACGGCCGTTAGCCCCAATATCGGCAGCACTGGCGGTGGGGCGAGCATGGGTCAGCCAGATGGCACACAAGGTCAATACGCTACCAACCAAACCTATAGCGCCAGTTACGACCCAAACGCCCCTGTTATCATCACGGGCGAGGGGGTTTGGGATTGGTATCAGGCGGTAGAATATTTGAGTTTCACGGGCACGCAGGTCATCGACACTGGGGTTGACAACCAAGGCGACAACAAAAAACTGGAAGTGGTGGCAAACTCCACCAACCACACAGCCAACAATTCCAAAGCGCCCGCCGGCAGCGGGTCGACCAGTAATTCGTCCTTTCGGATTGGCAAATACACCGGCAATCAGTTTATATATCATTACCGCAATTCAGGGACTGTTCTAGCTTCGCCAGCTTTCGTCAAAGACACCTATTACACCCTCACCACCGAAATAGCCGGTACTGCCTATAAGGCCAGCATTGACGGTGCGGTGGTCGCCGAAAAAACCGAAACGGGAGTGCTGGGAGTTTCTGACTTTTTTATCGGCGGTCATTCGCCCACTAACCTCTGGACGGGCAATGTCAAATCAGTCAAAATCTGGAAAGACGATGCTCTGGTGGCGGATTTCGTGCCGGTTTGTCCGGCGGGGGCTTTGACCAGCGGTTGCGGCATGTTGGAACTGGTCACGAAAAAGTTTTTTGGCAACGAGGGGACGGGCGACCTGGCGGGCGGTAACGCACTGGGCGAATATTATACGTTGGACGGCGATTTTATTGGAGACAGCCAGCCGACGGTGACGGTGAAGTTTGGCACTGACGTGGAAATAACTGCCGGCGGGGGCGTCGATTGCGCCTCTGTTACAGTGCTTAGTCCAACGGAAATAACTTGTTTGCCGGGGGCTTATACGGGTGCGCTGGACACGCTTACGGATGGCAGTCGTGGCAAAAGGGTCAAGGTGGCGGTGGAGGTGGGCGGCACTGCGACGACCAGCGCCGATGAACTGTATACTTATCGAGCACCAATGGCGCTGGCGGCGGTCAACCCGAGGATGGTGGATGCGGCGGGTGGCACCGAAATCACGCTTTCTGGCACGAATTTTTCGCCAATTGGTTTGCCGAGTGGCTATGCGCCGATTGACCATGTGACTTTCACGGGGACGCAGGTGCTTGATACCGGCGTCGATAATCAGGGCAGCCTCAAGCTGGAAGTGGTGGCCAGCTCCACCAACAACACAGCCAACAATTCCAAAGCGCCCGCCGGCAGCGGGTCAACCATTAATTCGTCCTTTCGGATTGGCAAATACACCGACAATCGTTTCATAGCTCATTTTTATAATTCCGGACGGATAATTGACTCACCGTCCTTTAATCAAGATGTTTATTATAAACTAACGACCGAGCTGGCTGGCACGGCCTATACGGCGAGTATTGATGATGTTGTCGTTTATGCGGAGGAGAAGACGCAGGTTTTGGAGCTTTCTACTTTGTACGTTGGCGGCTATTCCCCCGATAATCTTTGGCGGGGCAATATCAAGTCGGCCAAAATCTGGAAAGCGGGCGTGTTGGTGCGTGATTATCTGCCCGCCGTGGAGGTGGCGTCGGGCAAGATTGGGTTTTTTGATTTGGTGAATGGCGTTTGGTCGGCGACTGGCACGGCGGATGTGACGGGCAATTTGGGCAATGTTTCGAGTGCGAACCATGTTTCGTCCGTTTTGGTTGACGGGCAGAATTGTGCGATTACGGCTTATAGTAGTGCTGAAATCAGATGTCGGACGCCCGCCCACGCTACTGGGCTGGTCGATGTGGTGGTCAATAATAATTATGAAAGAATCGCCGAAGTCGCCGCCCAAAGTTCGCCTGAAGACAGTCCGACGGCGGGGCTGCTGTATATTGAGGTGTTTTTGTCGCTGGCGACGCTGGATGGCGCCACCGACCACGACAACGATCCAGCGACGCCAGCGGTGCCGCTGATTGCGTTTGACTGTTCGCCGGGTTTGGACGTGTGTGCGGATTACGGCGTGGCGAGTGCGACGACCAACAACCCAGCTGGCTATTCTTTGACGCTGGAAGCAAACGGGAGCGAGTTGGTTTGTCAAGACGATGCTGAGCTTGCGATTCCATCTCGAGGTGGGTTGCCGGCGGAGGATGCGCTGGGTACGAGCGAGTGGGGTTGGAATTATCAGACTGCTTTTGGTGCGGCGCCGACGCTGTGGCGGGAGGTTCCGCACGGCTCGGCGTTTGATATTACCGCAGCGGCGGGTTTCGGCACCAGTCCGTCGGGACCTTCGCACGATGGCTCGGCGGCGGATGATTATTATTTGTGGTACGGCGCAAAGGTCGGCTGGACGGTGGCGGCTTGTGTTTATCAGCAGACTTTTGTGGTGACGATGGCGGCGAGGTGAGGTTTTTATGATATACTAATAAGTGAAAGAAGCAAATAAAATATGAGCAAAGCAGAACCATATCCGGCCGAGAACCACCCCGAAATCGTTATTTATCAGGACGGCGGCGTGGCGAAGGTGGACGTGAAGATTGAGGGGGATTCGGTGTGGTTGACGCAGGCGCAGTTGGTCGAGCTATACGATTCGAGCAAGGCGAATGTGAGCGAGCATATTAAGAATATTTTTGCCGACGGCGAACTGGACGAAAGCGCAACTGTTCGGAAAATCCGAACAGTTCAAACAGAGGGGAAACGTCAGGTTTCCCGCCAAATCGAACATTATAATCTTGATATGATAATTTCGCTCGGCTATCGTATCAACAGCCAAATTGCCACCAAATTCCGCCAGTGGGCGACGGCTCGGTTGCATGAATATATTGTCAAAGGTTTCACGATGGACGACGAGCGGCTGAAAGGCAACGGCGGTGGGAATTATTGGAAAGAATTGCTTGATAGGATTCGTGATATTCGTTCGAGCGAGAAAGCACTCTATCGGCAAGTTTTGGATTTGTATGCTCTCAGTGTCGACTACAATCCGAAATCCGAAGAGTCGATTAAGTTTTTCAAGCTGGTGCAAAATAAACTGCATTATGCTGTCAGTAAGCAGACGGCGGCGGAGATTGTTTTTAATCGAGCGGACGCCGAGAAGGATTTTATGGGCTTGACAGTTTTTCGGGGTGATTTGCCGGAACTTGACGAAGTCAGAATTGCTAAGAATTATTTGACCGAAGATGAGCTGTTTCGGCTAAACCGTTTGGTTTCGGCGTTTTTTGATTTGGCGGAGGTCAAGGCACGGTCGCATGCCGAGATGAAAATGCGTGATTGGGTCGAAGAGCTGGACAAGTTCACGGTGAATTATGGCAAAGGCAAATTGCTGGACGCTGGTAAAATCAGCCACCAAAAAGCCATCAAAAAAGCCGAACAAGAATACCGCAAATACCAAGTCAAAACCATGGACGGCGTCGAGCGGGCTTATTTGGACGGGTTGAAATCCATTGGAAAAATAATCGATGGCACAGCAAATAAAACCACGACGTGACGGATGAAAAATACGTCAAAGCTATCCAAAATACTATCGCTGATATTCGTCCGACGAGGTGACTTTTAAGACCTAATAGGTCGAACCCCCAACAGGTAACTAAAAATCGCACATTATTTTTCAAGTTTTGAAAATTCTTGATAAGAAATCAAGTCCGCCTTGTCAATCAAATCCGTGAAAAGAATGCCGTTCAAATGGTCGGTTTCATGCTGAATCACGTGCGCCACAAGGCTTTCGACTATCTCCTCTTGCTCTTCGCCACTTTCATCAAAATACTTTATACGAACTTTTTCATATCGTAGCACTTTTGCCATCGCCGGCTCGCCATTTTCGTCAAGCGCCGTGCTTTGGCAGCCCTCCCACAGCGGCACTTTTTCGCCAAAAGTTTCAGTGATTTCCGTGTTGATACAAACTTTTTCAAACGGCTCCAAATTTGGCCGCCCAGGTGTAGGCTTGATGGCGACCACACTAATCGCCACCGGCTTTCCAACTTGGTTGGCGCTTAAACCCACGCCAGTTTTCTTTTCGCTACACGTAAACTTAATGTCATCAATCAGATTCTGGATTTCCGCTGACAAAATCTCATCTTTTGTTAGTCGCCGACATTGTTCACGCAAAACTGGACTGTTTTCAGAAACAAGCTCCAAAATCTCTGGCTGCCGTCTGTGGTTTAAATATTCGTGCATATTTAATATTATAACAGGGAAGTTAGAGAAAAGAAAATAAGTTTTTTTTCCGAGCAACGCAGCGTTAAATTAAAATGTAGTTTTATTATAGTTTAAGTGTATGCCAAAGTAAGGGTCGGGTCTGGAAACCTCACACGAAATGTTGATTATTTTGTAGTTTTTAGCGCACGGATTTGCTGTTTTTGAGCTTCCGAAAAACGGCGGGATTCGAGCATTTTTTGGAGGGATTTTTGACGAGTCCAATTTGGCAAAGTTGGGCGGGCGATTTCTTGCAAAGTCGGACCGAAATATTTGACGGCGGCGGTGGCATAAAGCCAAGCTAGTGCCATTTTGACGTAATAGCCGTCGTGGCGGACTTGGCGGAGAGCCGCAAAAGTTTGGTCGATGGACTGGTCGGTGAGAAAATGCGTCATCAGAAATATCACGCCAAAACGCACCGTGAACTCCGCCTTTGAGTTCAAGCATTTCAGCGCAAAATCCCACCACAGCGGCGAGTTGATTTTGGGGCGGGTCGCAACCACCAAATCGATTTGCGCCCAGCTATCAACCAGTTTCAAATATTGTTTGGTCAGTTGAATGCGCTCGAGGTCGCTGAGTTTGGCATAATTGATAATAAATCCCAATAGCAAAACTTCTTCAAAAATCTCGGGCTGAATAGACTCCGCAAAACTTTGAACTCCCGCAAAATCCAGCGGGCGGGCTAAGTCTTTGGCGAGTTTTCGAAGGTCCGGCGTGCGCACGCCGAGGATAGTTTTTTGGGAGTTGATGATGGGTTTTGAAAACTGGGCAAACTGGCTGTTACCGGTGGCTAACTCTTGTAATTTTTGCCGCCAAGTTGGGCTCATAGCGCCCTTTTGGGAGGAACTACCCAAATCGCCAGTATGATTGCCCGACCGATTAGCACGGCGGGCGGGAAGATAAAACACAGGGCCAGTGCCGCTAGGTTGACGGCGATGGTCACGACCGAACGGTTTTTTGAAAAAATTGCTTTGGTGCCGTCGGACTTAGCAACGGCAAGATCAAGTGCCGTGAAACAGACATTCGAAAGTAACATTATAGTCCCAAAGGTCAGCTCTGGCACGAGAGCAAAAATATTATTTTCCACGCCAACCCATGCCGTAATAAATGGAAATAGCGTCAGCAAAAAGACCAGCAACATATTGAGCCGTAGCACGCCGTCCGAAATCTTCCGCTCACCCGCAAAAATATAATGATGATTCCGCCAATAAATCGCCACTGTGAAAAAACTGAGGCCGTAAACCAAAAATTGATATCTCAACCCCCACAAATCAGCCAGTCCCGCCCCCACCGGCGCCACAATACCCAACACCATCAGCGTCATCGAAATCGCCAAAATCGCATCAGTAAAATTTTCTAGGCGGGTTTTATTCATAATTAACATTGTAGCACAACAAAACAAACAGAAACTCATTTCGTGAGTTTTTCCGAGCAAAACAACATCGTATTCATACGCAACATGATTGTGACGCAATTGGTGCGGGCAGAGGGAGTCAAACCCTCGCCACTTGCTTGGAAGGCAGGTATACTAATCGTTATACGATGCCCGCAACACTTTCATTTTAACAAAAAGGGGCAAAAATGCCAAGTTCGTGGCAGTAAAATGGTGGCAAAAGGGTGTTATTTTTTCGAAAAAAGTGATAGAATGTCTCCATGAGCGGACACAGTAAATGGGCGACCACCAAGCGGCAGAAAGCTGTCGTTGACGCGAAACGGGGGTCGTTATTCACGAAAATCGGCAACCAAATTGCGATTGCGGCACGCGGCGGAGCGGATCCGGCGACCAATCCGGCGCTGGCGATGGTGATTGAGAAAGCGCGCGAGGCGAATATGCCGAATGAAAATATCAAGCGGGCGATTGATCGAGTGGCGGACAAGAGTTCAACGCAGTTGATTGAGGAAGTTTATGAGGCTTATGGTCCGGCGGGCGCGGGAATTATTATTGAAGTGGCGACCGACAACAAGAATCGAACTTTGCCGGAGGTGAAAAACACTTTGACGAAGAACGGCGGGCGGATGGCGGATCAGGGTTCGGTGATGTTTCAGTTTGCGCGAAAGGGCGTACTTTTGGTTTCGGAAAAGGGCGAAGATGTGTTGCTTGCGATTTTGGACGCGGGCGCGGAGGATGCGATGGAGGAAGATGATGGGATTTTGGTGTATACGGGCGCGAAAGATTTGATGAAGGTGCGCAAAAACTTGCTTGACGCGGGGTTGACTGTGAAAAATGCCGAGTTGCAATATGTGCCGAATGTCACGGTGCCAATCGCGGACAATGCGGTGCGCGAGAAAATCATGAAACTTTTGGACGCGCTGGATGATTTGGACGACGTTTCGAATGTTTCGACGAATGCGGAGCTGTGATGTCTGAAAAAAGCCCTGCACCAACCAAATTGGGTTATGAGGGCGTCTTTTTGGAGCGGCCAAATGAGCATGCCAAAGATATGCTTGACGTATTGACCAAGCCACCCGAACGACCGTTGACTGATGAAGAAAAGGTGGCGGCATATCAATTTGAGAAAAATCTTTTGGAGATGAATCTTCGCGGACATGCGACCATTGAAGAAGTTATTAAAAACACAAAAGAAGAATCTTTCACGGCGCCGATGATGTTTTCGGAACCATTTTTGGAGGGTAAAGTCACGAGTGATAAAATTGACATTCCGGATTTTGAGTCGCATGAAGATGTGGAATGGTGGGCGGCGGAGCAGGCGGCAAATCCGGAAACCGACAAAGCCGAACTTCGAAAAATCTTTAACGCCAGCGCGAAAGTTTACAAGGAAAAGGTGGCGGAGATGATGTTGGCGGGCGCGGAGATTCCGGAAGAGACGTTTTATGGCATGTCGTTGGTTTTGAAGCCACAAGAAGTTGCTGAAAGAATGGCGGATTTGTTGGAAGCAAGAGCCAAATTGAAAGAATTGAGAAAAACTTATACTGAAGCGACTGCGGATAATTTGGATGGCGCGAAACGGGCTTTGGCGGACGTGTATTTGAGCAAGATTAATGCGTTAATTGCCGAAATGGCGCCGATTTCGGAATACGCCGGAACACAGGAATTGATGATTGGGCACGAAGAAAGCTTTGCGCATATTATGAACGTTATGCCAGCCACGTTGCGGGAGCAGATTGAAAAAGGTAATTTGGAAAAAGTTTTTCGCAATTTGGATTTTTTGAGAAACGGCGCCAGTTTGGAGGGCGGAAAGTGGACTGGCGTTTCGAAGCGGGTGAGACAGCTCGTTGGAGAAGAGAACGCCACTGATACTTCAAAGCCACACGAGGCAATGTTTTCCGAGTCGCAGATTGAACAGCTCAAAGCGTATGTGGTGCAACCGGACGAAGCGGCCAGTTTGATTGAAAATATCTTGGCGAAAGCGGGGAAATTGAGCGCCGAAAAACCTGACGCAAGTTCCGCCGAGCGAACAAATCGAGCGAGCGATGGTTTATGGCAAGTAATGATTAGCCCAGACAAAAGCATTTATTCAGTTGATGGTTTGCGCGGGCTGTTTTTTGTGACAAGCGAGCCGAGAGATTTATTCACGACTTTGACGGTCGGTTGTGCGCACGAGCTTACTCACGTCAATCAATTTGATATGAACAGAGAAATGGGGAAAGTTTTGAAAGTGGCGAACCTCAGGGGCAAGCGCACAAGCGGCTTTGGCGAAGCGGGTGCGGACTTGCAACAAGCGGAGTTGGAGATGAAGCTTGCGGGTTCGCACAAACCCAGAGCTTTGACTTATGGCGAGGCTTTGAAAGTTCTGGAAGATGGTGGAAACGTGGCGGACGCAATCAAGGCTTTTTATCGCGAAAAAATGAAGATGTTCCCGAACATGGATAAACATAAAGCGGCGCTGGAGGCGGCGGATCGGGTCATGCGGCTCACGCGCATGGGCGGCGTCAATTCGCAGGCTATGACGTATGCGGAAGAGGCGATTTTGATGGACGAAATTAAAGATTTGCCGGAAGATGTGAAATCGCGGGCGACTGCTGTGGCGAGTTTGGATTTTGTCGACCAAGCGCGGTTGCACAAGTATGGCCTGTTGCCCGATGTGGAGGGTGGTGCGATAGATTGGCAGCCGTTGATTTTGGAGGCGGCTAATGATATGCTGAACAAAATAGCAAACGAAAGGACGAAATGAATTGTTTGATTTTGCTCAGCCAGCACAGTCCGTCGGGCGAAGGCTTGGCAAATAATTTGAATGGGTTGCACGTCGGCAACACGTACGTGGCGCGGCGTTATGACGAGCTGATGGTGGTTATCAAAAATAATATTGTGCAGATTGATTTTTTGGCTGATGGTGGGCACTTGACGGATTTTGATTTGGTGTATTTGCGCGGGATGGAGAATGCGCCTCTTCGGCATGCGCTGGCGGTTTATCTGTGGGCGCAAAAAATTGCTGTGGTAAACTCGGAATCATTCAATTTTCAGACCATGACCAAGTTGGAACAAAACGTGGTGATGGCGCTGGAGGGTGTGCCGGTTGCGGATAGTTTGTATGTCAGTAGCCGGAAGAATTATTTGGCGGCAATTGAAAAAGCGGGTTTTGATTTTCCGTTGGTGGTTAAAGCTATTGATGGCAAAAACGGCAACCACAACGTGAAAGTTGGTAGCGCTGTCGACATAGATAATTTGGGTTTTGATGACGCGATTATTCAGCCTTATTTGCCCAATGATTTTGATTATCGCACGATTGTGGCGGGCGAAAAAGTCATTGTGTCTTATAAGCGTATCCGGCAATCAGAAGAGAGCCATTTGAATAATATCGCAAGAGGTGGCCACTCCGAGTTTGTCGACTTGCCGAAAGAATTGGAACCCATCGCAATTGCCGCAGCGCGTGCTGTCGGGCGCGAGTTCACGGGCTTGGATATTTTGACCAATAAATCAACCGGCAAAAGCGTGGTGCTGGAAGTCAATTTCAATTTTGGTGAGCCACTTTTTCCAAACGTGAATGATAGGAAAAGCTATCACCAGAAAGTCGATAATTACTTTCAATCACTAGCTCAGGGTGAAAATGATGGCAGAAATATTAAAGTTAATTAGGTCGTCACAACCTCGACTTCGCTACTCACAAAGTCCAAGTCTTTTTGGAATTGGGCGCTGTCGGAATTATGCAAAATTACCACCGCTGCCATTTTATAGCCGTCCGACGATTTGCCGATAAAATTGCCTTTTTTGGCTTTGATACTTAAGTAATTTAACGATTTTAATGTGCGCAATTTTGCTTCGTTTTTGATTCCGACGAAGAAACCAGCGTTTTTTGGAAACAGTTCCAAAACAGCGACTGGCTCATTTTTGGTTGCGGCGATATCGGGTTGTTCGCCCATCGCGATTTGCAGAGCGTTTTTGGTGAGTTTGATGCCGTTTGCCAGCCAGTGCATGCGTTCGCGATAGCCGCCGTTCCGCGCACCAATTTCCACAATGCGCGCACCATTTTTGGTCATGATAATTTCAATATGCGCCGGACTGTTTTTCATGCCCAGCGCCTCCACACCCAACTTTGCGCAGTGCAATAAATCTTTTTGTTTTTCAGGAGGTAGTTTGGTCGGCAAAATCCGGCTGTAATGAAAATTATCGTCAAAGCCAATGTCGTATCCAGTCTGATAATCCACAATTTGCGACAAAATATGTGGCTCCCCAGCCCTGTCAATAAACGCGTCGACCGAATGTACGGAGCCCTCCAAGTATTCTTCAACAATCATTTTGGGTTTTCGTTCAGGAGCGTATTTGGCATAAGTTTCTTGGATGAGGCTTGAAGATTTTTGGTAATTTTCCAGTAGCTCATCCATGTTCATAGATTTGGTGACCAACAAGCTTTTCACCAAATTAGCGGGCTTCAAAATGAGGGGAAAAGTGTGGCAGTTCGCGAACTTGCGCAGGGTCTGTTCGCTGTCCACTTCCGCAAACTCCGGACTGATTTTTTCCGGCGCCTCAGCGAACATGGAGCGCATAATATATTTGTCCGTGCAAGCCTCAGCCGATTTTATCGGCAGACCATACAACCCCAGCTTTTTAGCAATCATTGCTGCCGGCAAGATGTAATTTTCGTAAACCGTGATGACGGCGGCAGGTTTTCGTTTCAGAAGTTTCAGTGCCTCAAGCATTCTTTCGGAATCGGAAAAATCAACCACCAAGCGTTTTTTGAACTTTTTGTCAGGAAACTTGGTGGTTTTTTGGTCGCGGAGCACCACAAAATCATAACCATGTTCCAACAGGTAACTGGTGAGCCCAGAAAAACTTTTTCCCGTAATTAAAATAGTTTTCATATTGACTATGTTATATTATCATGATAAAATAGTCAACATTATGGCGACCAAATATGATTTTCACAAAACTATCATCGGCAGAAGTGAGGAACTATCATTCACCGGATTCGGCATGTTGGATATTCCGGCGAAAGTCGATACTGGGGCGTATCGCTCGTCAGTGCATGCCGAGAACGTTTTTGTTGACAAAAAAGGCATTTTGCATTTCACTTTGTTGGGCGGGCATCCGGTTTGCGGGGTGATGGCGAGAACTATGACTTCAAACAAATACAAAGAAGTTTGGGTTGCCAATTCTTTTGGGCATGGCGAAAAAAGATACGAAGTGAGATTACAAGCCAAGCTTGGGCCAAAGATTTTTACATCTTCATTCACGTTGGCAGACCGATCGAAAAAAATCTATCCCATCTTGCTTGGCCGCAAACTTTTGAACTGCCGGTTTTTGGTTGACCCCAATGAAAGCAGCTTGAACCGCATAGAATTAAAACAAAAATACAATATTGCATTTCCGGATGATGAAGAAGAGGGACGAGAATGAAAATCGCCATCCTCAGCAACGGCAACGCCAACTATTCCACACGGCGTTTGGTGGACGAAGCGGAAAAGCGCGGGCATTTTGTGCGGGTCATCAAATACAAAAATTGCTATGCTTCAATTGACGCGCGTGATCCGTGGATTATGTATCGAGGCAAAAAGTTGGAGGGGTTTGACGCGATTATTCCGCGCATTTCCAACAACATGACGAAGTACGGCACGACGATTGTGCGGCAATTTGAAATGCAAAACGTCTGGACGGTTTCGGGTTCGCTAGCGATTGCGCGAGCGCGTGACAAATTACGCGCCACGCAGATTTTGAACAAGGCCGGTGTGGCAATGCCGCGCACGGTGATTAGTCGCAACACGGCAGACATTGACAGTCTGCTGGATGAAATTGGTGTGCCGGTGATTATCAAACTGGCGTCTGGCACGCACGGCAACGGCGTGGTGCTCGCGGAAAGTCGCAAAACTGCCAAGTCGGCCCTGCAGGCATTTTATCTCACGAACGACGATGGCACGAATATTTTGTTGCAAGAATATATTGCGGAATCGGCGGGCAGGGATATTCGGGCTTTTGTGGTGGGGTCGCGCGTGGCTGCCAGCATGAAGCGCCAAAGTTTGGATGACGATTTTCGCTCCAACCTCCACAAGGGCGGCGAGGGCACCAAAATCAAGTTGACGAACGAAGAAGAAAAAATGGTGATAAAAGCTTCCAAAGCGATGGGGCTGCACGTTTCTGGTGTGGATTTCATGCGTAGCAGTCGCGGACCGTTGGTTTTGGAAGTCAACGCCAGCCCAGGATTTGGCATTGAAAAAGTCACGGGACGCAATATTGCCGAGAAAATTATCGAATATGTGGAGCGCAACGCCAAACGCGCTATCAAAAAAGATAAAGTTGGTATATAATCTATGACATGGCAAAACCGATTATTGCAATAGATGTTGATGATGTGTTGGCGATTTCCGCGCCGTGTTTTTTGGAGTACAACAATGCGCTTTGGGGCGGCAACGCAAAAATGGAAGATTATACGGAGGATTGGATGAGTTTGTGGCGCGTTTCAGAGTGGCAGTTGGAGGAATATAATTTGGATTTGGTGAAACACCAAAAGATTTATCCGACCATGAAACCGGTCAAAAATGCCAAAACAACTTTGGCGAAACTTTCTGAAAAATATGATTTTGTGGTTTTGACGTCGCGACCCGGATGTTTCGCGGAGATGACGGAAAAATGGTTAGAAAAACATTTCCGTGACGTGATAAAAACCACGCATTTTGCGGGATTCTGGGATGATGTGTCGGAGGACAGCGTGCGCCACACGAAAGGTAAAATTGTGCGCGAGCTGGGTGCGAAATGCTTGATTGACGACCAGCCGAAACATTGTTTTTCAGCGAGAGAGCACGGCATTAAAAGCATTTTGTTTGGGGAATATTCGTGGAATCGTGATGTGAAAAATGCGGCGGGCATGCACAGGGCGAAAAATTGGCAGCAAGTGCATGAGCTTTTGTGGAGTGAGGATTTTGCGATGCAGCACGAGGAGGCAGATGGATAATATTCGCAATTTTTGCATCATCGCGCACATCGATCATGGCAAAAGCACACTCGCGGACAGGATGATGGAAATCACCGGCACGGTGGACAAGCGCGAGATGAAAGAGCAGCTGTTGGATTCGATGGATTTGGAGCGTGAAAAAGGCATCACGATTAAACTCGCGCCGGTGCGCATGAAATGGCAGGGCGTGGAGTTGAACTTGATTGACACGCCTGGGCATGTGGATTTTTCATACGAAGTTTCGCGCAGTCTGGCGGCGTGCGAGGGCGCGGTGTTGGTCGTGGACGCGACGCAGGGCATTCAAGCGCAGACTTTGGCGAACGTTTATTTGGCTTTAGAGGCGGATCTTACGATTGTGCCAGTACTGAACAAAATTGATTTGCCGGCGGCGGACACGGAGAAAGTTTCCAACGAAATTATTAGTTTGCTGGGTTGCAAAAAGGCGGAGATTTTGTTGATTTCCGCCAAGACGGGAGAGGGCGTGCCGGAAGTTTTGAACGCGATTATTGATAAAGTGCCGGCGCCGGAAAATAATGTCGAAAAACCCACGCGGGCGTTGATTTTTGATTCTTATTTTGACGATTATCGTGGCGTGATTTTGTATGTGCGGTTGGTGGATGGCGCAGTCGCCAAAAATGACGAAATCAAAATGCTGGCGACTGGCGCGCAAGGTTTGGCACTGGAAGTCGGGCACCTCAGCCCCAAAATGACGCCCGACCCCAAACTTTCAACCGGCGAAATCGGCTATATTGTCACCAACCTCAAAACCACCCGCGAGGCGAAGGTTGGTGACACGGTGACTTTGGCAAAATATTTCAAAAAGGAGACCAAATGACCCCAACATTCAAAGACAGCTTCACTTATAACAACAAACTAATCCTGCTGGATTGGTTTGATTTGGTCGGCAAAAAATTGCCCGATGTCGAGTGGGAGCAAGTTTATATTATCGGCGACATAGGCGGCAAAGTGCCGCTCGTCGTCCACGAAAGCGGCGCCATCAACCTGCCCGGCGGGCACACCGAACCGGGCGAAACCGTTGAACAAACCCTCCGCCGCGAAATTGTTGAAGAGCTAAACATGAAAGTCACCGACTGGAAATTGCTCGGCTATCAGCACCTGACCGAGCCAGACGGCAAGGAAGTCAACCAACTCCGCGTCTATGCCAAATTGGCAAAAATCGGCGACTTCAAAAACGACCCGGGCGGAACCGTCACCGGCCACATCCTCATCGACCTGAAAAATCTCAACGACTTCATCCATTACGGCAAAACCGGCGGACAACTCATCAAGCTGGCAGCGCCGCTTTTCGAAAAAGGCGCAAAATGAAATCAGTCGGCATTCACTTGAACAGCGACCGCGAAAAAATCCTATCGGTCGTGGCAAGTTTGAAAAAACAAGGCGCCGACGCCGTTGCTCTTGCTTGCACCGATTTGCAATTGCTGTTGCCCGAAGACGCTGAAATTGTCATATTCGACACTATGAAAGTTTTGGCTGAGGCAACCATCCGTGAATTGTAAGTCCAGTTTTGTTGACAATCACCTTTACTGGGCTTATTTTACTTGCCACTCTTGTTGCACAACCACCCACATCCACAGGTACTAAAAACCGTTGCCATCCAATCATTATTGGTGGCAGTCGGTTCCTCACTTCAATCTGTCGTCACAGATTGAAGAGCCCTGTGAAGTGGGGGTTGGTGCCAACAAGACCTTGTTGGTAACAGTTTGATGTCCATTACATCTCAACTTCTTTTCGTAATCGCATAGTCTTAAAACTTTATGCTTTAATACTTTTCATACCCTCAACCTCCATGAAATACTCCGCACAAAAACCAGTGATAAGCTAAGAGGCGGGATGCGGGTGACAAGATTTAGGGGTATCCTTGAGAAAGAATTGCAAAGCAATTTTTCTGGGGAAGAAATCTCGGCAGGTCCTACATTCCCCCTCTTCGCCTAATGCCAAGCACCTCTACAAAAAACGATTTTGAGCAAACGCTTGTCAGGGACAGGTTTGTTTGATATAATCTCAATAGGAACGTAAATAAAAGTAAGTTTTCAAGAGGGCATTTATGATTAATAATACATATATTTTGCCTATAGGTAGCACTGAATACCACGGTGAATTGTTGCCGACCAATACAGATACTGTTATTGCAGAAAAAATAGCACGGGGTATTAAGAAAAAAATGCAAGATGCGATTATATTACCGGCTATCCAATTGGGTCTATCGAGTGAACATATTTATATGCCGGGGACGATAACGTTCTCCGTAACTGAATTTATCAACGAAATTGAAAAGAGCTTAATAGATATACCAGAAAACTCAATAGTAGTGGTAATTAACGGTCATGGTGGAAATAAACATATAATAAATATGCTTTCCGCAGAGTATAATTATAAACACGATAATAAAAAAATGTTTGCCCCCGTCTTATTTACAAACAAGGTCAAAAAAACAGCAGTTAAATTATTAGGTGACTTTGATTCACATGCAGGGTCATTTGAATCTTCATTGCTAGCTTATTACGGATTAATTGATGAAACATTAAGAGAAAATGATTATTATGTTAGGAAAATGCCTGATGCTTTAAGATTTTTTAGAATGGACCAATTGAGTTCGTTAGGGGTTCTAAAATCGACGAATAAACTTGTTGCTGATAAACAATATGGCGAAAGGTTACATAATCTCATTGTTGATGAGGTCGTTGATTCAATAAACATTACAAGAGCTCAAATCAATTCAGTGCTAAGTGACAGAACCGTCAACTATTCCTTGTATAGAATGGAGAACAACACATACATCAAAGATTGCTTAGTTGTCGTCTATTGCGCATCTCCATCCGAGATGAAAAATGATGGCTTAACAAACAACCAAATTTCTATGTTTATAAAAACACCAAAAGATATTTCAAAAATAAATTCCATAGCCGACCTAACTAAAACGAAACTTTTTGTGGATGAAAAACAAGTTTTATTACGTGTAGCATCTGAGTGTCTATTTGGAATATTTGGGGATTCTCATTGTGATTGTGAGTCCCAAAGGATAGCTTGCCTTGAGAGTATCAATAATTATGGACAAGGCATTTATATACAACTTCCACAAGAGGGGCAAGGTCGGGGGTTGCATTATAAAGCGAGGGAGCTCCAACTTCAAGTTAATGGTTTCGACCAATTCGGTCATAATGTCGGCAAAAAAAGTATCTATGAAGCAGCAGATTTATTATTGGGCACAGATGATGTTGATATTAGGCACTTTTCGGTGCTAAAAAAGATTTTTAGAGACTTGGGCTTAGAAAAAGAGAATTTTGTGCTGTTGAGCTCGAACCCTAAAAAAATCAGTGATTTGTCCACACAGACTGGAATAGAAATTGAGTCTGCGAGTGACGTAGAGCATAATATTAATATCGAAAACGTCAGCGAATATTTAGCAAAGATATATAAAAAAAATTGTGAATTTATGCAAGACTAAACTAGCTATTCCTAGATTAAACTTATTTGGCGTTAACGATGACGACTCATACAAGGAAAAACAAGTTGTTTTAAAAATAACTGCAAACGATATAGGTAGATTGATATCTTCCAAGATAATTGACGGGTTACTTAATGTGTCGTTTGAACAGAATTACTATTATGACTTAACTTATTTTAAAGACTCTATTACAAGAAACCTAAAAATTCGGCGAAAAAGTAAGATAGGAGGTAACAAGCAATTAATTGAGAGCCACTTGATATATAAAAAACTAATATCAGACGATGAATATTTGATAAAATCTAAAGTAATCAATGACGCCGAAATTGCTGACTTACTAACGAACAGTTTAGAGGGTTATCGAATGTCTTATGTCCCAGCTTTTGCACACATTGTTGAGAGCAGCAGGAATCATAAATTATTTATGATGGTGAAACGCTACTCGCCCAAACTGCGAACTTTTAGCATAATGGGAGAGAAATCTGCAGTGGACAAATTCTTGCAAGAAGTGAAAGGTGTGATTGAACTAAAAATCACGCCAGACCCGACCTATTATCGCAACGTAAATAGCAAACTGAGTTTGGATTTTGATTATGAATTGTTAGCTAGCGAAGAATTAGAATTATTTAAGAAGTATTATGGAGGTTAAAATATGGCAATAGAGAAAGAAATGAGATTTTTCTTTTCGGAATCTAAAAAAAGGCACCTTTGGCAAAAGTTAAGTGAACAATTCAGATACAGGAACTCTTTTTATGAAAAAACTACTATGTATGATAATCCAAATCCAAAACTTACTTTTTATTCAGCAAAAATTGATGGCAGGTTACGATTGAGGCTGTCAAATGAAGTGGCGGAGAACGGTGTAGAGAAAAGCCGCGGTAAGAATCGTTGTTTGGTCACATGGAAACAGCGCCTTGCTATGGGCCGCAAAGGTGCGATTAGGAAAGAGTTGGAGTACGAGTTTAACGTTAACCCTGAGGGCGCGCAAAATGTTATATATATTCTTGAAACTGTATTGTGCTGTCCGCGAATTGAGAGTTACGAACGAATCAGGCACTTTTTTATAGGTAAAGATATAGAAATCACTCTTGACGAATTTCCGTTTGGGCTGATGTTGGAGTTTGAGTTGAAAAAATCCACCAGCGAAAAGAAGTTGCTTGAAACAGTTAAGAAATTTGGTCTTAATAAAAACCATGCTTCTAAAAACTCGTGCGATGATATGTACAAACAATTGTGCCGTGAACACGGAATAAAACCACTGCCCGATATTATGTTTGAAGATGGGACTATGCCCAAAGCGTAAGGTGCCGTTGACTTCGTCGCGGGAGTCCTGTATCATAACTACTATGAAAAATATTATCACCGTCACGAACTTAACCAAGCGGTATGGTGATAAAATCGCGGTCAATGACATCAGTTTCAACGTGCGGCAAGGCGAGGTGTTTGGCATTTTGGGGCCGAACGGCGCGGGCAAAACTACCACGATGGAAATGATGGAGGCACTCCGTCCGATTGACGGCGGAACGGTGATTTTGGATGGCATTAACGTTGCCAAACGACCCCACAAAATCAAACAAATTATTGGCATTCAACTGCAAGCGTCGGCTTTTTATGACAAAGTGAACTTGACGGAATCGCTGAACATGTTTGCGGCGTTTTATGGCAGACGAGTTGATCCGGTGGCGCTGTTGGCGGATGTTGAGTTGTCCGACAAAGCCAAGAGTTACCCCGAAAAATTATCCGGCGGGCAGCGCCAACGTTTTTCCATTGCCACGGCGCTAGTCAACGACCCCAAAGTTCTCTTCCTCGACGAACCGACCACCGGTCTTGACCCGCAAGCCCGCCGCCATCTTTGGGATTTGATTGAAAAAATCAAAGCGCGTGGCGTGACGGTTATTTTGACTTCGCATTACATGGAAGAGGCCGAGAAGCTGTGCGACCGGCTGGCGATCATGGACGACGGCAAAATTATCGCTCTGGACAGTCCCGCCAAGATGGTTAAAGATTTATTAAAACGCGGTTTCAAGCCGAAAAAAACTGTTGAACAAGCCGATTTGGAAGACGTTTATATTGACCTGACCGGCAAGGAGTTGAGAGAATGAGAGCCACCCTCATCTTCACATGGACGCAAATCAAACGATCTTTCCGCGACCCGATGGCGATGTTTTTCACCATCATTTTCCCCCTGATTTTCCTGTTTATTTTCGGCACAATCTTCGGCAACAACGACATCAGTTTCAATGTGGCGCTGGTCAACCAATCCGACAGCCAATTTGCGCAAGAGTTCAGCGACAATTTAAGCAAAAATGATGTTTTCAAAGTCAAAAACGACCTGACATTTGAGGCGGCGCGCGGCCAAATGAGTCGCGGCGAACTGGACAGTATTATCGAACTGCCGGCGGACTTTGGCAACATCAACGCCGACTTCCTGCCGGCGGGCGCAGTCAACGTTTATTATGACGAGGCCAACCCCGAAGGCGGTCAAACGGTCGCTTCGCTGGTCGGTAGTGTTTTTGACGAAATCAACGTGCAAATGACCGGTCAAACTCCGCCGCTCACGGTGATGCAAAAGTCAACTGCCGTGTCGGGGTTGACACAATTTGATTACACTTTTGCGGGGCTGTTGGCGTTTACGCTCATGACGATGGGCATTTTTGGGCTGTCCAATCAATTGCCGGGCGAGAAGAAAACCGGCGCCCTCCGGCGCATCAAAGCCACGCCGTTTCGTTCGCACCAACTGGTTATCGGCATGGTGTTGGCGTATACGGTGCTGACAATTTTATCGGTTGCGGTGATGATTGCGGTGGGTTTGTTGGTCTTCCATTTTGACATGCGGGGCAGCTGGCTGACGTTGGCAGTGTTCGCAATTTTCACAGCGTTGGTGCTGTCGGGCTTTGGCGCGGCAATTGCCAGCTGGGCGCGCAACGAAAACCAATCGGCAACCTTGTCGCAAGCGGTGGCTTTCCCGATGATGTTTTTGTCCGGCATCTTTTTCCCGCGCTTTTTGATGCCGGATTGGTTGCAAAACGCCACTGCGTGGATACCACTGACTCCGGTCGGCGACGGTGTGCGCTACATCATTACCGAAAATGCCTCGCTCATCACCTTGTTGCCGCAAATCGGCTTGCTGGCGGCTTGGGGGCTGGTCGTCTATTTTATCGCCGCCAAAGCTTTTCGATGGGAATGATGGTATATTTTTATATTTTGTGTTATACTTATTAATAATTTAAGGAGGTTACCATGAACGAAGAAAATTACAAGATTGCGGCACTGCTCGCGAAAAATAACGCTGACGAAGAGGAGGCGATTCAAGGATATTACGAGCTGCTAGAAGTGATGATTGACAAAAACGACAAGGATATTATTCGAGAAATTGTTTCAGACGAGAAAAATCACGCGCACTTGCTGACAGAGATGATGTTGAAATATGACGCGAACATCGTGGAAGCCGAAGACTAGCCAGAATTGCGATTTTGTGGTAGAATAGTCCGATGAAAGTAGCGGACTATTCTTATGATTTGCCGGAAGATTTGATTGCGCATTTTCCGTCGGAGCAGCGCGGAACCTCGCGGTTGTTGATTTTGGAGCGGAAGACCGGCGCCATCAAAGACAAAAAATATTTTGATGTGGTTGACTGTTTGCGCGCGGGCGATGTCTTGGTTTTGAACAACACAAAAGTTATCAAATCGCGCCTGAAAGTCATGAAACCGAGCGGCGCTCTGCGCGAGTTGGTGATTTTGGAAAAACATGGCGTTGACGACAACTGGCACCGGCACAAGGTGCTGTATCGCGGGAGCTTGAAGACGGGTGACAAGTTGCGAGTTATTTCCAGTTTTTCCGACGATTTAACAGATAAAAAATCACCATCCCCGCCTCCAGTTATTTCCAAGCATAAACTGGTGGTTGAAGAGATTCTGGGAGATGGTTTGGCAGTGGTCAAAAGCCAAGATAATTTGTTGAAAATTGCTGAAAAGTTTGGCGCGGTGCCGCTCCCGCCGTACCTGAACCGTGAAGCAAACTCTGATGATATCAAGCGCTATCAAACAATTTTCGCAAAAAAGCAAGGCTCCGCCGCCGCCCCCACCGCCAGCCTGAACATGACGGACGAGATTTTGACAAAAATGCAAAGAAAAGGCGTGATTGTGAAGTATTTAACCCTGCACGTGGGGTTGGGGACGTTTTTGCCGATTCGGACAGACCGCGTCGAAGAACACCAGATCCATTCAGAATACTTTGAAATCCCGACCGAAACGGTCAGGGCAATCAGCTTGGCAAAACGCGAAAAGCGTCGCGTAGTGGCGGTCGGCACTACTGTTGCCAGAACACTAGAACACTGCCACCAAGAACTTGGGGGCTATTCCCTCATTGTATCACACTTGACCAAAAAAGTCAAGTCTACCTCTGATAAAACGCTCCTATCGCCCCAAAACCAAACTGTCGCGACCCCCAACCGCCAAAACGCCCTGCGTGGCGAAGCCAACATTTTCATCTATCCCGGCTATCACTTCCAAATCGTAGACGCCCTGCTCACCAACTTCCACGCCCCAAAATCCACCGTACTCATGCTATCCGCCGCGTTCGCCGGCTGGGAAAACTTAGAAAAAGCCTATCTCCACGCCATCACCCACCACTACCGTTTCCTCAGTTATGGCGACAGTATGTTAATCGTTTAATTTTAATGCAACTTCGCCACCTTCGGCAAGCTGGCGCCGTCCAAAATCGCCTTGACCTCCGCCTCTTCCAAAGTTTCTTTCGCCAACAATTCTTTCGCCAATTTTCCCAAATACTCTTTGTTGACTTTGAGCACTGCCTCCGCGCGCGTGCCGGCCTCTTTCATCAATTGTTGAACTTCTTCGTCGATCTTGAGCGCCGTATTGTCGCTGTATGGTTTGACCAGCCCCGACAACAAGCTGCCGTCGTTTTCCACCGGAAAAACTTGATTGCGCAAGTTCGAGCCCATACCCTCTTCCGTCACCATGCTGCGCGCCATCTCCGACACGTTTTGCAAATCCGCGCCCGCGCCAGTCGTCACGCCGTCTTCACCATAAATCAACTTCTCGGCAATCCGCCCGCCCATCGCCCGCGCCATCGCGTCCTTGAACTCATAAACCGATTTGTAACTGCGGTCTTCCGGCGGCAAAAACCAGGTCACCCCACCGGTGCGCCCGCGCGGAATAATCGTCACCTTGTGTACCGGATCACTGTCCGGCAGAACGTGCCCGACAATCGCGTGCCCCGCCTCGTGATACGCCGTCAGTTCGCGCTCTTTTTCTGTCATGATTTTGCTTTTGCTTTCCGGTCCAATCGCCACCTTTTCGAACGCCTCCACCAGCTCGGCATTGCTAATCGCTTTTTTGTTCAGTCTCGCCGTCAAAATCGCCGCTTCATTGGCAATATTGGCAAGATCCGCCCCCGAAGTCCCCGCCGTCTTTGCTGCCAAAGCCTCCAGATCCAAATCCGTGCCGACCGGCTTGTTTTTGAAATGCACTTTCAGAATCTCCAGCCGGTCTTTGCGCTCCGGTAGCGTCACATTGATGTGTCGGTCGAAACGCCCTGGGCGGAGTAGCGCCTTGTCCAGCATATCCACGCGGTTGGTCGCCGCCATCACAATCACGCCTGTGTCGTTGTCGAAGCCGTCCATCTCCACCAGAATCTGATTCAAAGTTTGCTCGTCCTCGCGCCCGTTGCCCCCACGTGTATCGCGCTTGTGCGCCACCGCGTCAATCTCGTCAATGAAAATAATTGAGGGGGCGTTTTTCTTCGCCTTACTGAACAAATCGCGCACCCTTGAGGCGCCCACGCCGACAAACATTTCCGCAAACTCCGAACCGGAAATTGAGAAAAACGGCACGCCCGCCTCGCCCGCCACTGCTCGCGCCATCAAAGTTTTGCCGGTGCCCGGATTGCCCGCGAGCAACACGCCGCTGGGGATTTTCGCACCGAGCGCCTCATATTTTTTCGGGTTTTTCAAAAAGTCCACAATTTCCATGAGGTCTTGTTTGGCGTTTTCGTTGCCGGCGATGTCCGCAAAAGACACTTTTTTCTTGTCCATGCCATACAGCCGCGCTTTGGACTTGCCAAAGTTCATGGCTTGGCTGTTTTGCCCCTGCGCTTGGCGCATCATGAACAAAAAGAACCCGATAATCACCAGCGTCGGCACAATCAACATCGCGGCAGTCAAAATCGTGCCACCCACGTCCGAGTCTTCCTTGATTAGCACCTCTGTTTCGGCCTCCTTGTCCAAACCTTGCTCAAAAATACTGCTGCCACCCTCTTTGAATGACTTCTCGGTCGGCTTTTCTTCACCTTTCGGCGTGACCTGAACCGCATTGCCCACAATCTCAATCTTGGCAATTTCACCAGAGTTTGCGCGCCGAATCACGTCGGAAATCGGCACCTCTTTTAAAGTGTCCGCCGGCGACAAGGACGAGCTAATCGCCACCACCAAAATCACAATAATCGCCCAAAAAAACGACAACCTGATGAAATTGCCCGCTTTCTTTTGGGGGGCTTTTTTCCCTTTATTTTTTCCAATATTTACATTTATCTTATCTGACACGGCTTTCTCCCTATAACTAGTTAATTGTAACATGGTTTGGACGATTTTTGGAAGAAAAGTTGGTTTTTTGGTCTTGTTGCATAATCCCCCCCCAAAAAAACAAAAACCAAAACCCCCCCACCCCTCCCCACTACCCTGCATACTCTGGCAGTCCCATCCGGTTATACCTATTAATCAAACTAG
>JAISOF010000009.1 GCA_031275815.1 Candidatus Nomurabacteria bacterium | reverse complement strand
TCAGTCCCTCGATGTATTCTTCCACAATTGCGTCTTTTGCCACGTCGATTTGCAGGTTGACAACGGGGATGGAGTTGATGTCGAAAGTGTAGTCCGACGTTGCTTGCGCGTTGGTGTAGCCACAAGAGGCAATTTCTGGCTCAGTTTTTGGAGCGCTATTGATTTTGAACCCAACCAAATTAAAATACAACCAAATTGCGCCACTAGCAAGACCCCCAAACAGCACTATCATAAATATAATTTTCTTATTCATGCAAACCTGTTTAATACCTCGGCGCCACCTCCCTTGAATAGGTCACGAAGGCTTGGGAATAGTTCTCGACTTGTTTGTATGCCCAGAGATAGGCGTCGGCGCGGAGGTTGAAGACTTCGGCGGGAGTCGCAGAGTCATAAGAAAACTCGCCGGTGCCATACCATTTGGAGCCACAGTTGCTAGTGCGACCGCCATTCGGCCACTGAGCTTGGTCGTTACTGGTATAAGTAGTACCATTAATCGTATTCTTATCTTTATAATCATAGTTGCACTGCAACCCCATGCCAGCGCCATAAGAACGCAACAATTTGAGCTTTTTGGCTTGCACTGGGCCATTAATCTTCAAGCGGGTACGACAGTGCTCGCTTAACGATCCGTTGCCTTTGCCGACCACGCTTGAGTCGCCGAAAACATCGCCCCCGTTTGAAGCAATTAAGCTATTGTCATCGCCCTCAAAAGCCACGATTCCATTAGCGCAAGTGTTGATGATGCCACTACCGCCATTTAGCCCCACCATCAACCACGCGTCAACCTGGGTGACACTTGGCGCAATGTCAACATTATCAGCAAAAATAATAACTTGGGGGATTTCGTAAATACTTTCCAATAAGGCATCAGTGTAAGTGATATTTCCATCAATTCGAGCAGTGCCGTTGACTTCCACAATCACCGTCTTGCCTTTGCCGACATTTGTGCTCTTAATAGTAGCGTTTCCAGAAGCTCGATAGTATGTTATTTCACCGCTCTTTGGTTCGACCTTGCTGTTGGCGTCCCAATCGTCATAATCAGAACCTTTTTGAGCCTCTTCACCTATCGTATTAATATCATCAATTTTGGTGGTGCTACCAGTCACCCATCTGCCAACCTTGTCTGACGGGACTTTCACGCGATTGGTGTAACGCAATGCTACCCTCTGAGCCAAACCTTTGAAAGCGCTCGAACTGCCAGTCTTCGCAGATTCTGGAGTGTGGCACAATGCATCACTGATGAAGTTTGTGGTGTTTGCGATGTGTAGTTTTGTGAAAGCACAACCATTACTAATGCTGCCCCCAGAACCGACATTGGAGATATTGCTGACAAGATCCAATCCCCGACCGAGCGCTGCGGCAGAGCCGAACAGCTTGATAGTAGCGTCAGCACTATAAAGAATGCTACCAATCGCATCGTATTCGCTCCAAGATCCGAAAGCTTTCCAACTTCCAGTTAGCGCAGCTTTTTTGATAGCGTACTTTCCCAACACATTACTTTCTGAGTACAACCCGCCACCCCAAACTTGCATGGTGGGGATTTTGGAAACGGAAATACATTCCGGTTTCAAGTGCATCCACCAGTTGTGCACAGGGTCTCCATAGGTTTGTTCGTCATCGCCACCACCAAACTCATTGTTAAAGTCATAACTGGCGTAGTCCATTACAGACAGACCAACACAGAACTTGGTGCCCGCAGGCACATCGGCGATTACTGCCGTCAAAGGAGTATATGCATCTTGAGATTTGGCAAACCGATCGTCATCATCATTGAGTGGACCAGTACTTTGTGCGACTATCTTACAATAATCCGCGACATTGACATTTTGAATCCCAGACGAGGCGTGGACGTATGTAGAGCAGGGGTTGTAGCTTTTGTCGTGCATATCATATACAGTACCTGGGTTGGGGTCTGTAATCTGGTTTTCGCTGATATAAAACTCTGTGACTTTCCATGTAGTTTCCGGTCGAGTAATTGTGGCGTAAGATTCAGTGTAGTTTTGCGGCGCCTTGGAAAACTCTTCGTTTTTTACAGCGTCCACACTAACCCAAGTGGAATAATCAATTTCCGTGCCGCCAGGTATCATGCGATAGGGCGGGAAGTACTGAGTGTCAATAAACGGAGTCAGCTTATAGTTGTATGGTATGTTGAATTGGGCGTTGGAAGATACGGGACCGTCGTTGACCATTTTTACCCAAGTGTGTTCGTATTCAATATAGGAGCCTTTGCCATCCCAAGTACCCTCCTTATAAGCTCCACAACCACAACCGCCATTGCAATCGCCACCTTGACATGTGCCAGTGCAGCTGCCACAACAATCGCAATCATAAGCTGGAGCATTATTGGTGTAGCTACGCTGGTTTCTCCATTCCACTTTCATCACATGCTGATTGTCTTCGCCAGTACCAGCAGTAACCATACTCGACACCTCTTTTTGACCAGTACTTGGATATTCAACAACGCCTTCACCCTGTTTTTGGTTTTTGAGCATTTCCGCCACGCGGTCATAGAGCGTTGTTTTTTGATAAATAGCTTTCGAGCCAACATCAGTTCGCTTAACTGGATTCGTTTTCGCACTGACGGTACTTTCCAAATACGCCATATCCAAAGTGCCATTATTATTAGAACAAGGTGCAACAGTGCTCAATGTGTCCAAAGCCGGAGGGTTGCCGCCGAATGTAGTCAGCTCGGACAGGTTGGCTATGCTGATATTTTTCCAATCTGGGGTACTACTGCCTTTGCCGTCGTAATTATAATAACAACTGTCAGCGACATCAAGGACTTTATAACCGCCAGCGCCACCAGTTCCGGCAAGATCATCAGCGTTGGCATGAGAGTGGGGGATTGTTTCCTCCATTTTTTCACTGGTGCTGGAGTCGCCGTCGGAGGCTTTGAAACTGCCAATCGTATTATTAAGTGGGCGACAGTCACTTGAAGTGTTTGGCATATTTGCACCAATATAATGTGCGTTATCGGTTTTGCATTTGGTGGCGCTGAAACCCGGCAGGGACACCCAAGTCGTTTCCGCTGCTAACTTTTGGGCAGCCTTGTCATAGTAATGACCAAATAAGATTCTGTCGCCTGGCCGCGCAAGTTGGGTTGGCACACCGTGTGGGTCGCCGCTGTTAGCTTCATCACTGAGGGCTTGGAAAGTGTCTGGTTCAGGATTGTCTGGGGTGGTGTCTTTCGGGTCGCACGCCCACTTTTCCATCGTTTCATTGATGGCACAGGTTTGGGTTTTGCTCCATTCTATTTTGACTTCTTGTTCGACAGGTTCGGGATCTGGTGGGGGTATATAGCAATTACCGTCTGGCACACCGTTATCTTCAATAGTATCCTCTGGGCCGACATAATAAGCTTTTAGAGGGTCAAGATTATTTGGGTCATTCGTACACTCACAATCTGGAATGCCATTGCCGGGTTCAATATCACACGTCACTAAGTATTCTACTAAATTATAACAACCGTGCTTAAACCCAAACCCACTATCCACACCGTCAAACCTAATATGCCTCACGCCTACCTTAAGGCCCACATCTCTAGAACTGTCCGTGAGAAGTGCATTAAAGTAATCTACACCGGAAGGAGCGTCTTTATTATTCATAACGGCAAAGCATATTTTTGTGGTATTATTAAAATAACTACCGCTAACCCAGCCGCCCGGATAAGTAGCCATACCCCCTGTGCCATACCAAATATGATCAAAAAGCTCATACGGATTTGGGACCATGTAGTTGGCTTGGAAGTAAGCACTATTACTTGTGAACCAAGAATTTTTCGTGAGTATAGTCGACGTTTCGGTTTCATCCAATGTTATGCTTACGCCGGGGCGGGCAATCTGCAAATAAGCTAATATACTTTGTATCGCTATGTCTCTTGCTTGATCATCAGTATATCCATAGATACCACAATCCTCACCAATAGTAGCGCCAGCGGCATGTGTATCAGTTGGCGTAAGACATATACAAACAACCATCGCCAAAAGTGGCGCAATACATAAACTCAAACGTTTGAGCATATTATTCATTAGCAGCCTCCTCTTCTTGTATCTTTAGCTGTTTTTTATAATAGTCCACATTTACAAAATCCTCACTTTCTCTGTCTGTGACCAATGCGCTACTATTTTCTATCAATTCTATGTATTTCCGGAATTGTTGTATATCTCTCACTTCATACCTATACGTTTCAGCCAACATTACATAAATCCTCAAACGTTGCTCTTCCGACCAGTCCGGCATGTCGAGCATAGATTCAAAAACGGCTACGGCCTGATCGTACTGCTTAGACATACTATAAGTCTGGGCCTGTATGACAAATAACTTGAATTTTTGCTCCAAGTCGCTAGTCTGTTCCAGTATTTCGTCAGTCCGTTCGATGATTTTATCAGATTCTTCCTCTGAACTCACACTATTAGCACTGGCTTCAAGACCTTTCATTTCCATCGCCACCTCTTCTTTTGTCTGTGTCGCTAGCTCTTCTGTCACCGGTTTTTCGCGATTTGCCGTGAGCATAAAATACGAAACAGTAGCCAAAACTGCTACTGCCACAATTATCAAGGAGCTAATCATAATTTTTTTCTTTCTTGCTGTCTGAACCGCTCCTCGTTCAAACAGGTTTGGTTGTTCGTTGTTCGTAGCCATGATTAAAGTATATAACACTCATGCTAAAAAATGCAATGTTTTTTCATACGAAATTATAAAAAAATAACTAACCCCCGTTATTAAAACGGGGGTTAGCGCTTCAAAAAACTCAGAACAAAGGCCTGGGCGTAGCTATGACGCCATTGAACACTCCTTCCCCTCCTATAGCCTCAAACCGATCATCCATCTTTGACAAAAACACCAAGAACCGCAGGCGGCTTAAGGTTTCGGTGGGCTTGAGATAACCGTTGCCATCACCCACCAATATACCGTATTTGGAAAACTCGTCAATCGCCGGCTTCGCCCAAGACGCGATTTGTTTCGCGTCTGCAAAAGTTTTGGACTGACCGGAGGGCGCTTCAAGCTTGGACAATATGATGCCAATCTTGCCCGGAGAAGTTCCTCCCCATCTTGACTTGTCAACGCCTTTGACAAGCTGCCTTACGTATTCCACGACGCGATTGGCAATCACCGCGAACTCCTGCATGGAAAGCCCGCTGTCCGGATTAAAGTTTCCGTTATCATCACCGGTCATCAATCCCAGTCGGCTCATTACCCAGATGTAAGGCGCATATTGATGAGTTGTGGGCACGTCGGAAAATACTTGTTCATTACGCATGGGCACAATGTGGATGTAATCGCATAATAACTTAGCAACCTCACCGCGCATCAGCGACTTTTCTGGATGGGCGTACGGGCTTTGAAGTAGCTTAAACATAAAATTCTCTTCACCAGTAGGTCGTATCCATGATTCGTTCACATCCTTTATGAAATTATAGTTACTTTGTTCCCCGGTTGTTTTATCAATGGAAACTAGTTCTTCCATAACTCTTATTTCAGCAATGGGAAAACTACAATCTTCCAACGTATATCCGGTGGTAACGTCAGAGGTTGCTACATAGTCAGTAAGAAGCATAGCGTTGCCATCAGTATAATTCCTACCGGCGCTTACCCACCATTGATTGTTAAGGTAGTACATAGTTTCCATATGCCCTACTGGTAACGCGCGAGCACTTAGTGCTAAGAAAACTGCCGGAACACCTGCTAGGCGATACAGCCATTCTAGCCCGACAGCACGCTGATCGCAATCATATGTCTTACCATCAATCGTTCTAGCATGGTTTACAAACGGTCCTGCCAAGTAGGTCTTACCGCCTTCTGTTACGACCCAAGGACGTTCGGAGGCTGAAACTTCATCAATACTTCCGATAACCTTGCCTCTGTACCCATCCCCAGCAGCCCATGTGTCAATACGAGCCACTTTTTCCTCAGTTGAGAGGTCAGAGTTCGTGATATCAAGCTCGTTGGCTAAACGATAAAGCTCATCGCGCATGATGCTCCAATTGGGATTTCCGCTGTGGAACGCTTTCCAAACCATATCTTCATTTTGTCTCGGAAGGTAGGTGTACCAACTCATATCTTCCATGTTTGGCAACATAGCCTCCACCCATCGCTCAACAAGCGCGCGATATTCCGGCGTGTCCCTGCCTCCGGCGACATACTCCATCTGGTAATTCGGGCTTTCATCAATAAAAACATAGTACTCCGGCGTGCCAATTTGCGGCACCTCCGCCGCGAATGCCGTTCCGGCTCCTGTGATAACGAGTACCGCCGCCAAAATCCCCGCGAGGAGACCTCTTGCGACGCCCTTGCCTTTCTTCAACTTAAACATTTTCTTTCTCCTTTCCTCATCGGGGAATAAGTATAAAAAGACATAACTGTTGTTAAGGCTGTCGCAAAAACCATCACGCTTGATGCATTGCATTTCCTTTCTCAAAAACACAAAGCTTAGTTTTGAAGCGTTAAGTTTCGTAGCCCTAACTTAGCCAGTTGCTAGTTACTGGCTGATACCCCTATTTATATCACAAACGTCATTTTTTCACAAGCATAAGCTTTAAAAACCTTTTCTTTGAGGTCACTTCTTTTTCACCGCCGTAGTATAAATCACCACCGCATTCGAAGTCGCCAAAACCTCGTCGCTACCGGCGGTGTCCCACGTTCGGTCGGCGTTGGCGGACTGGATGTGTTCGTCGCAGACGGTTTTGGCGGTTTCGAGGTCGGTTGCCAAATCGGTTTCGGTGTCGCCATAGCCGTATTTGTATCCGGCTGAGGACACGAAACACAGATACAGCCGGCTTTGCCATGCGCCACGTTTTGTGGGGTCGTTTTTCATGGCGGTTTGAGCGATACACAGCGGGGTGTTTTCGTTTGCCACGCCGGTCACAATGTCATAAGTTTGTCCGGCTTCCAACACCGCTGGGTACCACTGTTCGGAGGTGTTTTTGGCGCCGGCGATGGAGCCGTTGTTCAATAGCCCAAGGCAGCCGCCCGCTTTGTACAGCCCGTTTTGGTTTGGATAGGAGGAGTTGACGATGCGATACAGCCAGAGTTGCTTTTTGCCCGGGTCTTCACCAGTGTTTTTGTCCGCCACTGTGACAGTGTGTTTGAAATTGAACTCAAACTCCACGCACTTGGTTTGGTCGGTCGGGCAACCCGCCTCGCCGCTTGGAGGCGCCGCCGGAGAAACCGTCAAGGCGTGATCCGGAGGGTATCTGAAGATGTCATTGCTATTACTAATGCCGGCGCCGCCGTCGCAATAAACGCCGTTCATGCAGTCCATTTCAGCCTCGCCACCACCGGTTTTCTTCACCATTGCGAAACTCTTCACCGAAACCCGCCAATAATAGGGTGAGGGGTTGACGGTGATGCTAGCAGAAGTGGTCGCGGGTTTGGGGTCTGCTACTTTGTTGCCGTCTTGCAGTTCCACGCCGCTGGGCGTGATGGCTATGGTGGAGGTGAGGGTGATTTCTTTGCCGAATGCCCTGATTTTGTCTTTGGCGGCGTCGTCAAAGGTGATTTTGCACAAATAATTATTATTTTCGCTGTCTGGGGTTTGTTTCAAGCCATAATGGACAGAATCGTCTTTTTTGAAAGTGTTGAGGTCTGGGAATGTGGTGCCCGCGATTTTCCAACCTTCGCCCGTCCACCAGTCGGTGTCCGCTTGCTCGGCGGTTGATACGCAATTTGCGGTGTCGCCGAACCATTCCAGCAACTTGGCTTTTGAAATGGACTCCTGGAACGACGTTCCTCCTGAATCAGCGTGGGTGACGTCCAAGGTGAAATTGACCTTGATATTGCTCTTGACTTCGCTGGCTACGTCAGAATTGGGATATCCGGTGTTGCCACTTGTCGCGGCTATGGCCGCACTGTGGGTGAAATAAACGGTGTCAACGTTGTCAAGGGAAACTTCGCGACTTTTTTCCCAATCAGCATCCACCGGATTCCCGCCGGCGGTAGTTTGCACCCACGAGCCAGTTTTGACCGCCCAGCCTTCGACGTTGTTCGCGGCTTCACTGGTATCATCCGCCTCGTCTGGAGTTGCCACATCAGCACTGGGGGTTTCCGGATCGTCAAACCAACCATTAGCAATAAAAAACGCAACCAACGCGCTGGCAACAACGACAACAACAAACAACAGCACAAAAAGCAGAAGAAACTTTTTGGATTTTGAACTCTTGTCTGGAGATGTTGTAGCGCCGGTAGCCATGTAGATATATTAACATAACCAGTATCAAAAATGCAACAATGATTTTTTACTTCATAAAAGATACTAACAATAAAAATAGCATGTTACAAATATGTAATAATTACATTCATAAAAAAATGTACTTGCATTTTTAAATATAACCATGATAATATGACTGTATGGCTATATTGGAATTATTTGAGAGGGAAGAAAACCAACAGACAAAAAAACGGCGAAACTTCTTGTTGGTTATTTTGGCGATTGTGGTGGTGCTTGGCGGAGTAGTGGCGGTGTCTTTTTTGATTGCCGTCAAACCGGACAAGGCTTTCGCACCGAACGCGACGTCAAGTTACGACGAAACGGTGTCTGAAACCATTGACCGCATTGGTGTGGAAACCAATAGCGCGGTGGATGATGAAAGCGCCCTTGATTTCACCGTGTCCGAATTGAACCAGCTGCTTTCCCGCGCCAAAAACGATGAGGAACGCGCGGAGGTCTACCGCTTGCAAGGAAAGTCTTATGAAAACGCCGGAAAAATCGCTGAAGCCGTCAAGGCCTATGAAAAAGGAATTGAACTGCATGTCGTCGATTATGATTACATGTTTTATCGTTCGCTGTTTATGCTTTATGAAAAGTCGGCGAACACTGATTTGCAAATCAAATACCTGAAATTGATGTTGGCGGAGCCGTCTGAGGGCAATATCGGTATGCAAACCGAGCGCGATTATTATTTGAATAAGCTAAATTATTTGGAGCAAAATCATGAATAAAATACTCAAAAAAACTATGTTGGCGATTGTGCTGTGCGGCACTTTTGGCGTGTTAAAACCGAGCATCACCGTCATCGCAACGGACGCGTGGGGCGGGTTCGAGGACGGCACTAACCGCGAAGACATGCACAGCGGTGTGGCGTGCAATGCCGCCGTGACCAATTGGGTGAATAGTCGTGGCTATACACGGGCGGCGAATCCATTGCCGTACAAAGTGGACTTGACCGGCAACACGGCATACAGGGGGAGCGACCCGAAGTGTACGATTTATTATGTCAACTTGAAAGCTAGCGACAAAAACGTGGAGATTTATGCGTACTTGGACGCCTCTGGCAAGGAAACGGGCTACGGCGTGAAAGCGGATTGCAATAATATCGTGAGATACACGCCGAAACCGCCGGTGGAGAGTGGCTGGGAAATCAAGACCGGTTCGTGGTCGCAAGCCAATTCGACGCGGACCCAGCCGGACGGCAGTTGGAACGCCGAGACCACAGTCAAGGAAGCCGATAAATACATTTATTTCACACACAGCGCTGCCGTTGCCAAGAAAAATAATGAGATTTTGTATCCCAATTCTGACCGGTGGAAAGACGCCAAAAGTAATATCAAAATTGACTTTTCAAAACTGTCTTTCATGCACGATGGTGGTAGTGGCAATGGCACTTTCAACCAACCAGTCCCGAACACGGAAGTTGTGAAGATGTTTGGCGATACGGCGGCTTGCGGCCCGCACTCCACGTCCAATTGGTGGGCTGGCGAGGGCTGGTCTTTGGAGGGCGCTCTGCCAAACATGGGCAGTTTCACCAAGACGGGGACGCATTGGGGCTTGGGTCCGGGCGGTGGCGTGGAGAGTCAGAATTATCTGTGTGAAATTGAGCTGACAAGCGACCGTAGAGCAGCCATTAACGCGTTTGGGAAAAATATTGCCATCACCTCAACCATCACCATCGACCCCACCATATCCGACAAAAACTCTTCGCTCGGCGCGGGTGTGGTGAAAGGTGTTGGCGGCAAGCCATACAAGGGCGATCCGGTCACTTCTTCAGCGCGAGTGATTATCAATGCTACAGCTCAAAAATGGTCAGTGAACGTGATGTCATATGTGAAAGTCGATCGAAACGGCGGGCCTAGCGACACTATCAGTGGTTGCAACTGGGGTGATTATTGCGCGGGCAAGGTGGGGATTGGCAGTGATTCGGTTTTCAATAATGCCAGCAGCCGCAATCCGATTGATGGGCCGCCCACTATTATATCCGCCAAGCCCGATTGTGTGAACCCCGACGGGACGTTGAATGATGACAGCAAGTGTGTGGATATTGATGTCAACTTCAAGCATACAGTGACGGTGAGTGGCGACAACACTGGAAGCGACAAAACCAAGAAACAACTGTGGTTTTATGCCATCAGCAATGAAAATACCCAAACTGATTTCAGCTCCAATGGCTGTATTGGTTCGGGGATTAACGGTGGTTCAAGGTTCCAGCAAAGGACTCCAGCGCTCAGCTGGCACGCCATTGTGTTGGAAAAAGACAAGACTTATGATATCTTGGCTTCCGGCACACCGACGGCGACCAGTGTGGGCGGCGCCAAAGCCTTGTGTGCCAATGACATCAAGAATGACAAAATCAAGAAAGGAGCTTGGCGGAGCGTGTTGTACCTCTGTTTTGCGACGAGCACTGCTTATGAGTATAAATATGGCACAGAATCTGAAATCAGCGCTGACGCGGGCGCGGCCAAAACAGCTTGTGAAAACAGCATGACGGCGCACAATGTGAACGACTCGGCGTGGACGGCGGCGAACGGCACGGATGGCGTGGTGGTGACGTCGCATGCGGTGGCGGCATACGAGCCGACGCCTGGAGCGCCACAAACTTGCGACAACGACCCGAACACTCCGTTGCCGGACTGTAGCGAAATTGCCATCAGCAAAACCCAGACTTGCGCTGTGAATGACGGACTTGGCCAGCACAAATGCGACCCAGAGGGCACTGCCCCGCCGGCTCCGGGTCAACCCGACGAGTTCAAGGCTTTGGATCCCAATGCGAAAAAAGAGGCAATCACTCAGCTGGCGCGTCCGGGGGACGACATCAAGTTCGTGCACAATTTTGACAAAGCCGCGCAGAAATTGGCGAAAGACACGACGTGGAAAACTTTGCCTGGATTTTCACCGAGCAAGTGCCACACCAGCACCACATATAGCTCCAAAAGCGGCATGGATACCGCTGACCGAAATTGCACTCCAAACGCGGGATTGCTGACGCCTTTTGAAGTTCAGGTGCAACGCAGCCACAGTGAAGACGAAGCCAGAAAAGGCGAGAGCGCATACAAAGCCACAGACGCTGGTCCGAACAAAACTTATGCGGTGCGCGATGATTGTTTTTATACCGGCATTGGCACCATGTTCAGTGCGCCAAACGCCGTGAATCAAGGCAAAATAAGTTATCATAACATCAAGGCTCCGACTGGCGGGCTCTTGAATAACCTGCAAGGTGGCGCCGTCGGCAACCAGTGCAACGACATGGATGGCAACGGCAAACTTCACGAAGAATCGGCCGTCGCTAAAGTGATGAATGGCGACGTTGGCACCAAAGAAATCTATCAAAGAGCGACGTTGTTCGACCGCGTGGCGCAGAAATTGCAGAACCTCAAAATTGGCGAAGGCAAACAGCCGTATCAAACCAATACCGGTGGCAGTGCCACCAGCCCAGGTGAAGACAGCGAACACAAATATGACGTAAAATGGGAAAAGCACTACACTTGTTCCAGCTGCCGCAGCGGCTGTTGTAGCGATTGCTCCGGCTGTTGTTGCTCCGGCAGGACGGTGTATGGCAGCCCGCACGGCACAAATTGCGGCAGTAGCGGGTGTTATGATGGATCTGCCGACGGTTTTGGCACTTACACCGAGTGGGAGCACACGTGGGTGGACATGGTTGACGCTGGCCCCGTTTCTTCCAATGCCCAGTTCCACATCCCGTATAATTACCAAATCGTTCCGCGCATTGACACTTCCAAGTTTCCGGCTGGGCGGATGTTGCACGGCGGTTCGGAGTTGGATTACCAAACGTGGTTCAACATTTTGGCGGTCGGCAATGCCGAGTTTGGCGAAAATTATGCCACTTTGACCCGTCCGGGCACTCATTGGGAAGTCACCGAGTTTTATATTGACGAAAACGTCACCTCCGATCCCAACCCCGGTGACCGCCACGACACCAGCGCGCCTTGCTCGTCGTACATTCATGCTAACCACCAAATCCAAAACGTCAATCGCAACTGTTACACCAAAGCTTCCGGCACAGGCTCGCTGAACACCATCAACGGCGCCAACCACACCGGCAGTGGCGACGCCAGAAACGGTGACACCGGACACAGCGTTCTGACCGCCACCATCAACGACGCGCCACCCGGCACCAAGTTTTGCGTGGGTGTTTCGGTGTATGATGAATACAGCTTTTATGGCAACAACGACAGCACTTATGGCGACGCCGTCAAAGGCAACTGGATACATTTGAAACCGGAATGCATTTCCATTTCCAAAATCCCCACCATGCAAATCTGGAGTGGCGGGCTGTATGCTGAAAACGAAGTACTTGGCAAATATGCCACGAAAATCCCCGCGCCGTTTCTGGACGCTTGGAAGGCATTTGGCTCGTGGAGCGAGTATGACGCCATTGGTAGTAGCCGGTTTGGCACCGACGCCACGCTCAGAATCTTTGGTTCGGCGGCGGCGTTTGGGCGAGGTTTGGAAGTGGGTGGCGTGACCAATCAGGGCATTATTAACGGGTGCGACTTTATCAAACTGAACATCAAAAACAAGCCCAGCGATTGCAAAAACCCCAGCAATAGCGACATGGGCAAATCGCAAGCGTTCAGAGGTTTGGCGCAGAGGGTAACCTTACGCTACACCAACCGCGTGCAAGTGCCTGCCGGCAAGACTGGCAGATGGGTGACGGGTGACAGCACCAAAATTGACAGCGTGGCGGGCGGTGCTGTGCAAGGACAGGATTACGACGACTGGAATGCAAGCAGTTCCATCACTCCCAAAAGCGGCGAGGTTACTTATTATCGCGCGTCGGGGAATGCCACCATCACCGGAACAAATATCGACAAAGGCAAAACCGTGATTGTGGAAGTTGATGGCACGGCGACGATTGACGGCAACATTACTTATACCAGCGCTCCGCTTGCCAGTATTCATGACATTCCACAAGTGATTATTTTCGCGCAAAATATTGACATTAATCCGCACGTTACGCAAGTTGACGCATGGTTGATGGTCGGGTTGAAGGGTGGTAATGGAGTGGTGAATACATGTAATAAAGCAGGTATCAATGAAAATACACTAATTGCCGTAAACGAAGTGTACACCGACTGCAACTATCCGCTGAAAATCAACGGCCCCGTGCAGGCGAAAAAGCTCAGGCTGCTCCGGTCTTATGGCGCGGGCATGGGGCTGGATTGTAATTATGCTTATAAAGACGGCATTGGCTACACCAATAACGCCCAAGCCCAGTGGCCAAACGGTGGCCGCACCAACAACTGCGGCTCCAAATGGTATGGCACCGGTGAGTTTCCGTATGACTCCGCCAGCCCCGCCGAAGTTTTTAACCTGCGCGCTGATGCTTATCTTTGGGCGTACCACCAAGTGGAAAATTATTCTCAAGCTTTTGTGACTTATGCGCGGGAAGTCGCGCCACGATTCTGAACGCTGACTGCGCGCGTGCCATCGGGATTCAAAGCGATTACAATTTTCGTGCGGTCTTTTGGCAAAACGTCCGCCACTGCTTCCGCCCACTCAATCACCACCACAGTTTTGTCGTCAAAATCCGTGAGTTCGTCGCGCATGATTCCCGCGTCATTCAGGCGGTAAAAATCGTAATGCGACAACGTCACACCGTTCCCAAAATATTTTTTGTTGATGGTGAAGCTGGGGCTGGTAATTTCTTCGTCAATGCCGAAACCTTTTGCCAAGCCTTTGACCAAAGTTGTCTTTCCGGCACCCACGTCGCCAATCAGTTCAATGGTTTTTGGCGGGCAGAGAGTTTTCGCGAAAGCCTTGCCAAAGTCAATCATGTCCCGTTCAGTTTCAATCGTCTTTTTCATAATCCCATTTTACTATATTCACCGTCAAAAGTTGAGCGCGGCTGACTTTTTTCATATAAAACCAAATCGCGAAAATCCCCACGTACAGCGTGGTCATTCCAATTAGACCAATATTGGCTTCCACAATTGCCCAAGTTTGCCTGCCAAAAAAGTCCATCACGGCAAGATGATATTGCAAAATAATTGACGAAATGAAAGCAAAAAATTGTGACAAAATTGCGAGAAAAGAAAACCCGCCAGTCAAAAACACGGTCGCCATCACCAGCGGGATGGTAGGCAAAATTAAAATGTTGGCGGGCAGCGCCACCAACGAGAAAAAACCAAAATTGAACAGCAAAATCGGCAATGTGAGGAGGGTGGCGCTGAGCGTTTCGAGCAAAACTTGTGCCAAAAAATTGGGTTTTTTATCGCCATAAAAGTATTTTGTGATGACGGGCGAAAATATCATCACGCCGGCAAACGCCGCAAACGACAATTGCCAGCCAAGGTCGTTGATATAGGTTGGGTTGAGTAGTAGTGTGGCAACGGCCGTGATGAAAAGTAGCCGCACGGGGTGAAAATTGCGCCCCAAATACCAAGCCGTGAGGCTGAGCACCGACACGATTCCGGCGCGCACCATGCTGGGGCTGGCGCCGGTGATGGCGATGAAACCAAAGACCAAAACGAGAGCAAAAAAGAAACTGGCGAAGTGGGAAACTTTGCCAAAAATCCGGCGTGTGAAACGTACCAAAATCGTGAGATTGTATCCCGAAGCCACCACGATATGCGTCAGCCCCACGATTTTCAAAACTTCCACAATGTCGCTGGGCAAAGCCCGCCGCGCGCCGAGCAGATAGCCCAGCGCCAGACTGGATTTTGGCTCCTCGATTTTTTCTTTAATCAAATTGCCAAACGCGTCGCGCGCCTCCAAAGCCAAATCGCCCGGCACGGGCCGTTCAATTTTGATAACGCTACCGCGATAAATCGAGCCGGCAAACGACCCGAAATTGCCACTGAGTTTTCCGCTGATGGTCACTTGATCCGAGCGCCTGACGTCCTCACTGCCGGAAATCGTCACATACAAATTTGCCTTGACGTTCCGGTCATTACCAAAATATAAATTGTTCAACCTAAGCTTGGTCAACCCATCCACCGCCGTGTCCGGATCATCAAAAACTGTTCCCGAAACCTCCACATTTTTGCCTACAAATTGCGCGACATAGGCTTGGTCGCGGTTGGTCGCGTCGAAACGCAAAGCCAAAATTACCACCGCCAAAGCCACAATTAATGCACTACTCCAAAAATAAATGATTTTGTGGCTTCTGTTCATATCATAAATAATGACACAGAACGCGCACAATAAAAAACGTAATAACTATCAATTTAATAATTCCAGTTTGATTTGGTCATTTTTTAAGTTTATTTTATATAATTCACCGTGTTTGAAAACCAAGTTATCATTTTCAGTAATGCTCGATATGGCTTGAAAAGCAGGGTCAGAACAATCTGTTGGCTCGCAATAAGCAATAAAATAATTATTCTTGCGCAATAAGTCATCAATTTTGAGCGCATCGGATTCCGTGTCGTCAATATAATTAACTGTATTCGGGCGAGCATAATATGTTGAGGCATATATATAGAGATTCTTTGGGTATTGGTCTGTTGTTGCAGTCGTTGATAGTATATTGGCTGGCTGGTCATGGTTTTGCTTGATGATATCGTGTGCCTTTTGAAATGTTTCATGCCATTCCGGAATACGATTATAAAACCAATTATTTTTCACAAACCATTCATTGGAAACAAATCCGCGCAAAAGTGTCGGGTCGAATACCAAGCCCCAAAGCGCGACAAATAATATCAACATATTACGCAAGGACTTAGAGTTCTGTAAGTAAACAAATAACATGAAAATGAGCAATATTATTGCGAAAGGATACACGCCAGTATAACGTGCGATTGATGTTAGCCCAAACCTTTCCCAATCGCGAAATCCGCCGAACAAATAAGTGCAATATAACAAAAATAAGTATGATGACCAACCAACAAATAAAATGATAGATAAGGCAATAAAGTTGCGTTTTGTAAAAGATTGTTTGTGAAAAAACCACAGCAAACCAAGCAAGGCAATCAAAATAAACATGAATATGATGTGAGGTATGCTATTAAACCAAGGTGACGCGGATGGGATTTGGACTTTCCCGTTGTAAAAAACATATGCCGGAAAAGCTTTGGCGACGAATTGCTGTGATTCATCACCGTGCTCCCCGTCCAAAACAGCTGGTATTTTGAACGGGTCGATATCCTTGATGCTGAACTGGTAATTCACATACACCCCATCATCCAAAATAATAGAACTGCGGTCAATTTGGCTAACATTCACCTGCCATGAAAATATACAAATACATGGCAACGCCAAAACCAAAAACACTCCGATGATATTAATGTAATTGGTTTTCCACGCCTGAAGCTTCTTTTTGATAGAGCGGAGTATCTTTTTGAAATTGCCATTGACCATTAACATTGTGATGTAAATCAATATTATGAAGCCAGCGAAAAATATGGCAGACTGCTTGCTGAGTAAAGTAAACGATGTAAGGATTGATAGCTTGATGATGGTCTGCATTTTGAATGTTTTGCTTTCAGTCACACTGATAAAAGTTCCGTATGCAAAAATGAACGCCAATAGAGCGTCCAAATAAATTGTCATATAAAAACTGATGTTGTCTCGAGTTTCGTTATGTGTACTTTTGTCGATTAGCGTGATAGAAAAAACAATTGTTAACAGAAGCAGGGTTGCAAGGATAGTTTTGGCAAGAGATTTGTTTTTGAAGGATGAAAACGCGGGCAACAACAGCGAAAAACATAATAATTCTAGTGATAAGAACAAAAAACCTTCGCGAAACTCTCCTGCGATGTAGCACCAGAATGACTGCCATAAAGGTACAGCTGGTGGATAGTCAATGTGTGTTAAGAGTGCTGGGTTGTTTGGCGATGTGTAAAAATCATTGAGGTTCAGAATGTCCTTCACGAACGGCGCCCAATGCATGAAATCGTCCCACGCGACCAACTGGCGGTTGTAATTTATAATGAACAAAATCACATAGAGAATAAGGAAAATACAAAAACCCGAAGAGAAGAGTTGTTTGAAAAATGATGGCGATGGTTTTTTGCAAACAATAATGAAAATTGAAACCAAAGCTGAGATGATAATTGTCCAAAAACCAACAAGTGTATTGTGCGTGATGATTGTGGACAAATAAATGATTAAGGTGATACTCATTAGCACCAACGGCAAAGCTGACACAAAGTTCAACTTATTTTTCGAAAATAACACCACAACAACCACCAACGGTATTATTACCAACAGGGGAGCGAAAAACGACCAAACAATCATAACTTTCAAAATTATAACATATCAGATACAATCATATATATGCCAAAAGTAAAAAAAATTGCAGTAATCATCCCGTGCTACAATGAAGCGGTTACAATTGGCGACGTGATTGACGGTTTTTCGAAAAGTCTGCCTGAAGCCAAGATATTTGTTTATGACAACAACTCAACTGACGGCACGGATTCGGTTGCGAAAAAACACAAGGCAATTGTGCGTTACGAAAAAATGCAAGGCAAATCCAATGTGGTGCGTGCGATGTTTCGTGAAATTGACGCTGATGTATATTTGTTGGTTGATGGCGACAATTCTTATCCTGCAAACAAAGCGCGCGAAATGATAAAACCAATAATTGAAGGGACTGCCGATATGGTGCTGGGGGACAGGCTGAGTTTGGATTATGCCAAACAAAATAGTCGTTTTGGGCATGTCGCGGGCAATCGACTGATAAAAAGAATCATCAATAAAATATTTTCCGCCAACATCCACGACGCGATGACCGGATACAGAGCTTTCAGCCGGCGTTTCGTCAAGAGTTTTGCAATTTTATCCGGTGGATTTGAACTTGAAACCGAAATGACCATCTTTGCCTTGAACCACAAGTTCCGCATTCACCAGTTGCCTGTGCGATATCAAAAAAGACTAAAAGGCAGCAACTCCAAATTACGCACCGTACCGGATGGGTGTAAAATACTGCTTTTGATATTCAATATGGTCAGAGAATACAAACCGTTGCTGTTTTTTGGGTTGTGGGCACTGCCCGCTTTTATTATCGGACTCATCGGCGCCATCGTGCCCGTAATTGAATACTTGAATACGGGATTGGTTTTGAGATTCCCAACTTTAATCGTTGGCGTAACATTTTTGGCAATTTCACTAATTTTGATAAGCATTGGTTTGATAAGCGATTTAATCGTGCGCAAAAACCAGCGTATGTTTGAGATAATGTTGAACATTTTGGCTGGATTACCCTCATAGTTTCATGCGAGATACAACTATGCTATGATACCATCATGAAAAAGAACAAACTGCGCCGTTGCCTGCCATATATTCTAGCCTTCCTTGTGCCAGCCGCATTGTTTTTCATCATCTGCCAGCTACAGCACGGTGGCGTCTGGCCCTTTGGCACGATGTCCGTTTTAACTAACGACGCCGAAGGTCAATATATCCCTTTTTTCACATACATGAAAAATATCGCCTTTGGAAATGACGACCTGTTATATAATTTAAACAATATCATAGGAGGAAACGCCATAGGTTTTGTCGGCTACTACCTCCTCAGCCCCTTCAACCTCCTCTATCTCCTCTTCAATCCTAACCTCTTCCCCTTCATCTTCCTCCTCGTCACCCTCCTCAAAATCGGTTGCGCTGGACTTGCCATGCATATCTTCCTCATGCACCATTCCCGTCGCATGCCATACAAAACCCTCGTCTTCTCCGCCTCATACGCCCTGATGCTTTACACCGTCATGTATTACACCAACACCATGTTCCTTGACGCCATGATTGCCTTTCCACTCATCGCGCTCGGCATTGACCTCCTCGTTGAACGTGGCACAAGCAAACTTTACATCGTCGCCCTTGCCTTGCTTTTCATCTGTCAATATTATTTTGGCTTCATCGCCACCATCGGTGCGGCGCTGTATTTCGCATACAAAATCCTGCTTAAAAACAAACTGTCCCAAATCAACTGGCGCCTCCCCGCCCTCAAACAATACATCCTCTCCACCCTCATTTCCATCGGGCTCGCCATGCTGATCCTCCTCCCCGTCGCGCTCTCGCTCGGCGACACCGTCAGGAACTCCAACCGCGAAGCTTACGGCGACGACCGCATCGGACTCGTCGACGGCACCTATCACGCCCTGCCATTCCTCCAATTCTTCGGCGACATTGGCGAAATCACCCCCACCTTCAGCCCGCCCAACCTCTTCTGTGGTCTGCTAATTGCCATCCTCGCCGTCTGCTATTTCATCAATCGAAACATCTCCAAACGCGAAAAACAACTTTCCGCTGCCTTCATCGCCATCTTCATCATCAGTTTTGTCACCCCCACTCTGAACTATCTCTGGCACGGATTGACCTTCCCCAATGCCTTCATGTTTCGCCAATCCTTCATCCTCGTATTCTTCGTCATCTTTCTGGCATATCGCTGTTTCCTGCACATCGAAGCCGTAAACAAACGCCAACTCCTCCTCATCTTCCCCGCCCTCTGTCTCGCATTCACCGTCTATAACACTTTCGTCACCAAAAGCCCAATTTTCTATATCAGTATTCCCCTCATCCTCATCTCTGTCGCCGTCCTCACCCTCATAATCAACCGCCCCCGCCACACCCTCGCGTTCCTCACATTGGGATTCATCAACACCGCCACTCTCGTCGCCCTTTCCACCTTCATCCTCTTCACTAGCGTCACCGACGGTGCCCACGAACTGAAACCCTTTGCGGAATACTCCGACAACATCCGCAACTTCCGCAACATTGTCAGCGAAATCCAAGCTTATGACACCGGATTTTACCGCGTGGAAAAAAACTTCCAATACACCGAAAACGATCCGCTACTGTTCGGCTACATGGGCGTCAACCATTACAGCTCCAGTGTCAACAACGCCACGATGCTCTTCCTCGAAAAATTGCATATGAACCGCGCCGGACGTATCCGCCTTGCCAGCGGTTATGATCAAAACGCGCCCGTTTCCCTCGACATGTTGCTGGGGCTGAAATATTTTTTGATCAGCAACGCCGAAACCGGCATGTGGATAAACACCAAACTCGACCTCAACGACGTGGACGTCATCGAGAACACTTACGCTTTGCCCATCGGTTTCATGGCGGAAAAAGACCTTGACCAAGTCGACCTGTCCGACGTTGAATATTTTGAGCTCATCAACCAAATCTTCCAAGCGCTTTCCGGCATTGACACCCCGATTTTCACCACGTTTGAACCGCCGTTTGAAACCGAAAACCTGAAAGTCGTCGACGGCGGATATGTCACCATCTTCAACGACATCAACGGCACCATCACCTATCAATTGCCAGAAACCGATAACCTGCTGTATTTTGTGTCGGGCGAAGAGGCGACCATGCCCGCCAAACTTGACGGCATTGAAATGTCCGTGTATGCCGGTGCTTATCCGCTGTCCGACAAAATCAACGGCACCTTGACCAACGAACTGGCGGTTGAAATCAACCCTGAAGACGAAACGGACGGCGGCATCAACGCCACCGGTGGCATGAAGTTTTATGAAGAAAGCAAAGACGCGCTCGGTGAACATTACGTTGCCCTCGCCGACGAACCCTGCGACCTGCGCAAAATCACCAGCTCACACCTCGTCTGCACTGTGGAAGCCAGCAAAGACGGCAGCCTCTTCTTCACCCTCCCGAACGACGACGGTTGGGTGGCAAAAGTTGATGGCAAAACCGTCCAAACCAAAACCGCGTTCGACCTCTTCATGACCATCCCTCTCACCGCCGGCACCCACAACATTGAACTCAAATACACGCCCAAAGGCCTCCGAGCCGGCATTTTCATCTCCTTCGTCACCCTGATATTTGGCGCGGTCTACGGCGCAAAAAAGTTCTGGAAGGGGACGCTGAACATCTTGGCTGTTGCCACTTTGAATCTCAAAAAGGCGCAAGTCTTGAGTGCTGAAGTGGCCAGAAAAAAACCAGCGCGCCGTTTACTATAATTTAATTAGTACATAAAAATCAGTGGGGACATTGCCAAAAAGCTTATGTTTTGGTATCATAATCACAACAAGCGAAAGGAACAAAATGGCAAACAAAATAGTGATAGTGGGAGCGGGTAATGTGGGCATGAGCTATGCTTTTGCGCTTTTGAACCAGCGGACGCACGCGGATTATCTGTATTTGATTGACATCAACAAGGCGGACGCAGAGGGCGAGGCGTTGGATTTGCGCGATTGTTTGGGGTTTTCGCCGAGTAATTTGAAGATTCGTTCCGGCAAATATGCCGATTGTAAGGACGCGGATTTGGTGGTAATCACCGCTGGTGCGCGGCAGGAAGTTGGCGAAACGCGGATGGATTTGATTCAGAAAAACGCCAAGATTTTCCGCAACATGATTGGCGAAATCATGAGCAGCGGGTTCAACGGGATTTTTCTGGTGGTTAGTAATCCGGTTGATGTGATGACTTATTTGACTTATAAATATTCTGGGTTGCCGCACGCCAAGGTGATGGGGTCGGGCACGACTCTTGACACGGCGCGCTTGATGTATTATGTCGGACATGAGCTGAAAATTGATCCGAAATCGGTGCATGCGTTTGTGATTGGCGAGCATGGCGACTCGGAGTTGGTAGCGTGGAATGAGGGCGATATTGGGCTGGAAAGTTTGCACAGTTTCTTAAGCGAAGAACAGATGGCGCGGATTGAGGACAAGGTGAAAAATGAGGCATACGAGATTATCAAGCGCAAGGGTTCCACGCATTACGGCATTGGCATGGCGCTGGCGCGGATTACGAACGCGATTCTCAGCAACGAGAATGCCGTGTTGCCGGTCTCAAATTATGATCCATTTTCCAAGACGTTTTTTGGTTATCCGGCAGTGGTGGGGCGCAACGGCATTCGGCGGCGCGTGGCGTTGGAGCTGGTGTTGTCCGAGCAGCGCAAGTTGGAGAAGTCGATCGAGGTTTTGCGTTCGGCGATTGGTGGGGTTTTGGGATAGGCTTGGTTTTGGGTTTTTGTTGGCGGGGTTGTGCCAACAAAATTCCCCAAACTATAGCTTTTAATTCAATAATATGGTATAATCAACAAGTTTATGGACGACAATCATATCAAGATACGGGGTGCGAAAGAGCACAACCTCAAAGATATCTCGCTGGATATCCCGCGCGACAAGCTGGTGGTGATTACCGGACTTTCGGGTTCGGGCAAATCCAGCCTTGCTTTTGATACGATTTATGCGGAGGGGCAACGGCGGTATGTGGAGAGTTTGTCGTCTTATGCGCGGCAATTTTTGGGGATTATGGACAAGCCCAATGTGGAGCAGATTACGGGACTGTCTCCCGCCATTTCGATTGACCAAAAGTCGGCTTCGCGCAACCCGCGCTCGACCGTCGCGACCGTGACCGAGATTTATGATTATCTCCGACTGTTGTTCGCGCGGATTGGCGTACCGCACTGTCCGGTTTGTGGCAAAAGCGTGCAAAAACGCACGGTTGACGACATTGTGAAGGAAGTTTTGGAGTTCGGCGTGGGCGCAAAATTGATTATCCTCGCGCCGATCGTGCAGGAGAAAAAGGGCGAATTCATGCACATTCCGGAGCAATATATGGCGAAGGGGTTTGTGCGGGCGCGCGTGGACGGGATTATTTATGCTTTGGATGAGTTTCCGGAGCTGGAAAAGCAGAAAAAACACACGATTGAGATTGTGGTGGACAGGTTTATTTTGAGCGACGAGCTGTCCAGTCGCGTGCATCAATCGGTGGAGCAGGCTTTGGAGATTGGCAACGGAATCTTGGAGGTTTTGGTGAATGACAACAGCGAGGTGGTGAGTTTTTCGCAACGCTATGCCTGCCCCGACCATCCGGATGAGATGATACCAGAACTGGAGCCACGTCTGTTTTCGTTCAACGCTCCACAAGGTGCTTGTCCGACTTGCACGGGGCTGGGTATTCGGCTGGAGGTCGATCCAAGTTTGGTTTTGAATCCCAATCTGACGATTGCGGAGGGCGCCATCAGACCATACAACCGGATTAACCAAGATTCTTGGTGGCTGAAAAAGCTGACTGCGCTCGGCGCGCGGCACGGTTTTTCGGTGCATGCGCCGGTGCGGGAGTTGGAGCCGGAGCAAATTGAAAAAATCCTGTACGGCACAGACAACGAAAAATATGAAATTGCGATTGGCAATCATCCAAAATGGGGCGACGGCAGCAGCTATAATTCGACTTATGAGGGGGTGATTCCCAATCTGGAACGGCGGTGGCGAGAGACGGAGAGCGATTTCATCAAAAAGGATATTGAGCGGTTCATGCGTGAGAGGAAGTGCACGACTTGCAACGGGCGGCGGTTGAAGCCGGCGGTGCTCGCGGTGACGGTGCACGGCATGAATATTATGGATATGTGCGACCTCAGTGTGCGACAAACTTTGGACGTGTTGTCGACAGATTTGAAACTGACTGAAAAGGAGGCGTTCATCGCCACGCCGATTATAAAGGAGATCCGCGAGCGCGTGAGCTTCATGGATAATGTGGGGTTGGGTTATCTCGAGCTGGGGCGCGCGGCGAACACTCTCTCTGGTGGCGAGGCGCAGCGCATTCGGCTGGCAACGCAAATTGGGTCGGGGTTGCAAGGCGTGTTGTATGTTTTGGATGAGCCGTCGATTGGGCTACACCAGCGCGATAATGATAAGCTGATTACCACTTTGAAACATTTGCGCGACCTCAAGAATACGGTTTTGGTGGTGGAACACGACGAGGAGACGATTCGCTCGGCAGATTATTTGATTGATATCGGGCCGGGCGCGGGCAACAGCGGCGGTGAGGTGACGGCTTTTGGCACACCAGATGAAGTGGCGAACAATCCGGCGAGTCTGACCGGACAATATCTTTCGGGCGTGAAAAAAATTGTCACGCCAAAAAAGCGACGCAAAATCAATCCGGACAAAATCTTGAAAGTGGTGGGTGCGAAAGAAAATAATTTGAAAAATATTGACGTGGAGTTCCCGTTGGGGTTGATGAATGTGGTGACGGGCGTGTCGGGATCGGGCAAGTCAACTTTGGTGAATGATATTTTGGCGAACGAGCTGTTGAACCGGTTGCACCGCGCGCAAACGGTGGCGGGTGCGCACGAGCGGATTGAGGGCATTGACAAGTTGGACAAGGTGATTGTGATTGACCAGAGTCCGATTGGGCGCACCCCGCGCTCCAATCCCGCGACTTATACGGGGATTTGGACGACGGTTCGCGAGCTGTTTGCGGCGCAACCGGAATCCAATGTGCGCGGATATAAGGCGGGGCGGTTTTCGTTCAACGTCAAGGGCGGGCGGTGCGAAAACTGTCAAGGCGAGGGCATGATTAAGATTGAGATGCATTTTTTGCCGGACGTGTATGTGACGTGCGAGGAGTGCCACGGGCGGCGCTACAACAAGGAGGCGTTGGAGGTGAAATATAAGGGCAAGACGATTGCAGATGTGTTGGATATGACGGTGGCAGAGGCACTGTGGTTTTTTGATAATATTCCAGCAGTGAAGAACCGGTTGCAAACTTTGTCGGACGCGGGGTTGGGATATATCCAGTTGGGGCAGCCCGCCACCACGTTTTCCGGCGGCGAGGCGCAGAGGATTAAACTGGCAACGGAGCTGTCACGGCGCAACACCGGAAAGACCTTGTATATTTTGGACGAGCCGACGACGGGGTTGCACGCGGACGACGTGAACCGGCTGTTGAAAATCTTGAATAATTTGATGAAAGGTGGCAACACGATGATTATTATTGAGCACAATCTTGATGTGATAAAATGTGCGGATTACATCATCGACATGGGGCCGGAGGGCGGCAACGGCGGCGGCACCATCGTGGCGCACGGCACGCCGGAGAATGTGGCGAACATTTCAGGAAGTTTCACGGGGCGGTATTTGAAGAAGGTTTTGCAAAAAGCCTGATACGAAATAAAATTGAATCAACCGCCAGCTCCCCGACCGATTTCATGGCGGTGGGCTTGGATGATGGCTTGTTGTTCGGGGTCAAGCCCTTGTCCGGCTGTCGTTTTAAATTGATATGTTTTAATTCTCCCCACTAATTCAGGGTTTTTTTGAAACCATTTTTGGAGGGTTAGCGGTTTTACCCCTAATTTCTTCCCAAACTGATTCACCGACATCACTTCCTCTGGTGATTCAGGGGCAAGTTCTATATTGTCGCGGATGATTTGTTGTTGGTCGGGGTCAAGCCCTTGTCCGTTTCTATAAAAATTATACATCTTGATATCTCCTATAAGCTCAGGGTTTTTTTGAAGCCATTTTTGGAGAGTCATCTGGCTTGTTCCTAATTCTTTCGCAAATTTTTTAATAGATATTACACCTTCCGGCGGTTTGGGTGGGTGCTCCATATTATTATGCACAATTTCTTGTTGCTCTGGACTAAGACCTTGACCATTTTTACCGTAAAAATTATATGTCTTGATATCTCCTATAAGCTCAGGGTTTTTTTGAAGCCATTTTTGGAGAGTTGACCTATCCATTCCTAATCCTTTCGCAAATTTTCTGACTGATATCACTCCCTCCGGTGGTTTGGTAAACTCCATGTTGTTGCGTATAATTTCTTGCTGTTCAGAGTTAAGCCCTCGACCTTTTCTAATACCAAATTGATATGTTTGAACTTCCCCCACCAGCTCCGAGTTTTTTTGGAGCCATGCATGGAGGGCTCCCCAAGTTGTTCCTGATTCTTGCGCAAACTTGTTGACTGACACCACCCCCTCCGGCGGCTTCTCAGCTTTCGGCTTGAGATATCTGTTGTCAATTTCGCTGTCAACTGCCTCAGTTTGGTCGTTGTGATGCTCGTACACCTTCTTTGTGGTCGGGTCTTCAATCAGTTTCTTGATGTTCGTGACAAAGTTTCTGGAATAAACCAGCCTGCTGCCGAACTGCGGATAATCCGCAATCAAAGCCTCCAAATCCTTCTTGGTGAGTTGTTCGCCAAGCTCTGTGGCGGTGATGGATTTCTCCTGCAACGCCGCCTTGTCCAACACAAAAGTAGCATTGCCCTCCTCGTCACAAACCAATATAATCCGCTCCAACTCCGGCAACTCAATCATGTTATAACTGACTTTGCGCATCATATTCTTCGACAGAACACCAGGCGTGGTGGAAAATTGTTTCGGGTCGTCAAGGTCAACTTCATAATCCTGTTCCAACACAAACAGAACTGTTTTGGTGCGTGGCTCCACGCGCTTTTGCTCAAAAGTGCCAGCGCCGGGCTGGATATTGGTGGGGATGGGGTCGGGAGAGAGGATGACGTGCGGTCTGGGAGTTCGTTCGGACTGCTCAATGATTTCATCAATGTGGGTCAAGTCATCTCTGATGTTGATGATGTGGTCCAAAGTGGAGGAGATGTCACCCAACCCGTAATAAGCAAAAGCGCGGTCTTCTTGCTCTTTGGAGGAGGTTTCGGGTTCAACTGCCCAGTCATTGCGGCGGCTGGCAATGGCATCATCGGACAACTGGATGAGATCCTCAAGGGCGTCGTCGGCATAAGAATTGATATTCTCTACGGTCAACTGACGGTTGATAATCTCATTATAGCGCTGTCTAAACTGTTCTTGAGCGCGTTGCTCGGTTTTGTCGGCGGGGATGTTGTTCATATTAATCACTATAACATAAAAAACAAACTCGCGCCCACTTTTCGCAAAGCGGGATGGGGGTGGTTGAATATTGGTGCTGGGTCTTCCAGCCAGCTTGGTTTTCTTGGGTGATAGGGTAGTCTTTGTGATGAGCTTTCGGGAGATGTACAGGGTAATATTGCCACGTTCTTGGATTGACTTATTATATTTGTTCCAATTTTCTGATTTTTTTGGTGGCTTTTATGTTAATATTGTTTGGAGTAGTGTTGTTTTTTGTTTTTTCATAATATTACAAGTATGGCACTGCTCTTTTTGGTTTTTAATTATTATTTATTTATTATTTTAGGGGGATTATGCAACAAGGCCCAACGATACAATTCACTAGTAGAAGATGTTATTATTATGATATAATTATTTTGCGGATACCAATAGTTTAGACCGAAGAAAGGATGAGCAATTGTATGGAAAACGAGAACAAGCACAAATATAATAATAGCCAGCCGGGCATGTGGGATAAATTAAAGGATTTCTTCACAGATAGAGAACAGTCACAACGCCCAAAGATTGATTTTAACCACAAAAAGCCACAAATTGTGATAAGACCCAAGGCACCAGAACAAAGCACCGAATCGGCAACAACCACCGATATTAGTTTTGAATCATATGATATCGATCGAAGAGTCTTCAATTCAATACGTTATCACGAAATTGATTTTGAGGGGAGAAAAATTAATTTTTTTCGTCAAGAAAATGGCGTGGATTGCATTGCCTGCTCTTGTCTAAATACTGCCGAAGCACTCGGCTTGACTGGTTCGGAAAATTCTGGGGATCATAATGTGGATTCATTCAGGCAATGGGCATCTAGGGCTCCAAGCGTCTATATATCGCCCAAGATAGCTCTTTCGGGAGAACAAAATGATGGTGTAGCCCATTATAAATTAGTTCAAGATGACGGGCGAGATATGGCAGGCGCTAAAAGATATGAAATGCTTGAAATGGACGATGCAAGGAAATATTTTTCTGACATATACAGCATTGAGCCTCGTGCAGTTACGACCGAAAATATAAATCAGACGCTTGATAGTTCTAAAACCAATAAAATGATTATAGGCATAACTGGTGCACACTGCGTGGCATGGTTTATTGGGCAAAATGGGCACATCTATCTGTTTGATTCGCTTTTTGGCGAAAACGGGCAAAAGCCAAATGGACCGAAAGTCAGAGGTATTGATGATTTGAAAGCCTTTGTTGATTCGACTCTGCGGGTTCGAAACGAAATTAGGTCGTATGTAATTGAAAAACCATTGCCAAAAATCACAATCCTGAACAGAGACGGCAATAGTTAATGAGCTACCCTTGTTCCTTCTGTAATTTTTTGGGTTGGGGGCAAAAAACCACCAATCTCGGGTTAGGGACTGTCCCTCCACAGATGTGTGAAATGTGATTTTTGTTTTTTACAGATGAAAAACTCGCAACTAATTTTTGTGATTTTTATTCTCAAGGGACGGCTCTCTTCATCTAGTTAGGGACAGCTCTTGTTTTATATCAGAACGAAAACAATTTTACACTTATGAAAAAATATTTCTTTTATTTATGGTGTGTCCCCGAATAGATGGGGAGAACCGTCCCCTTATTTCCACATTAAATCAACAAAACCCTCCTCAAAAAGTCCCCGTCGCCAAAGTCAACCTTCTCCTGTCAAAATCAATCTCCAGCTCTGCACCATATGGTAGGACACATCGCGGAAAGGCATGGCCGAAGTTTATGTTATATAGCGTTGGCACTTGGTGTTTTTTGGCTAATGCGGCATACAATTCTTTGTATTCTTCATAATATGTTTCGTCTTGTGGCTTCCCAATTATGACACCACTCGCTGCGTCGAAAATCCCGTAATCTTCCAGTGTGCGCAAAATCTTCGACAATCGTTTGGGGGTTGGTTTTTCTTCGCTTGTTTCAAAGAAAAATATCTTGTCCTTCCACTGGTTGAGTTTTGGCATGATTTGGAACTTTTCGTTGACAAGTTTTTGTTCTGGATAACGGTCTCCCGAAACAAGCTCATAAATGCTCTCTATGCACCCGCCCAAAAGCCTGCCAGCCACAACCCCCTCGCCGAAAATAGTTTCATAACCATGCTCCTCATGATGGGCCACTCTATCTTTGCCGACTTGCTCCGCTCCAAAACTCTTCCTTTCCTCGAACCACTGCGGGCTTGAAAGTATTTCCAAATTATGGCACGGACAAAAAAAGTTTTCGAACGACTTTCTTGTGTATGGAAGCAGCTCACCAGACAATTCTGCAAAATCAGTCAGAAAACTTGGCCCATAAAAGGTCTGCAGCCCAAGTTGATAAAACATGAAATGGTTCACCGTGGCGTCAGAAAACCCCACAAATATTTTCGGATTATTTTTTACCGCATTAACAAACTCCTTGTCTTCCAACAAAAAAGGGACCGTCCTGAATGTATCGTCGCCACCGATTGCGCAAATAATAGCTTTTACACTATCGTCCATGAACGCTTCTTTTATGTCGTTGGCGCGCTTATCTGGATGTTGTTTTGTGAATTCAATGCCTTTCAAGGAGTTTTCGCCAAAATCAACCTCCAGCCCGAACGACCTCAGTTGCGCAGTCCCAATGCACAGTTCATGTTTGGCGAAAGGCTCTCCGAGTATGCCACTGCTGGGGCTGATGACACGCACTTTGTCGCCGATTTGCAACCTTTTTGGTGTTTTGAGGTTCTCGCCTTTCATGTGATGAATTGTAACAAAGTTGCGCCGTCATGGCTATCATGAGGCGGGCGTGCCACCCCCATAAACCCCCAAAAGCCCAAAAAATCCTCAAAAAAGTGCTTGACATTTTGGGTGTTTTGGATTACACTTGTGGTGTAAGAGTTATAAAAATAAAAAAAGTAGAGTAAAGGAAAAGAGAGAAATGAGTGTAAAAAGGAAGTTTTTGGGCATTTCGTTCATATCAGCAATCATGTTGTTGGTGACCGGCGCTATCGGGCTGTCCAACCCGAACACGAGTGCCGACCAAAGCAACGTGACAGTGAAAGTGGAGGTCAAACACAGTACCCCATTTTATCAAATCATAAACCCGATGGACAACGGGGGACCGATGGTGGTCAAGTCGCCGACTTATCCAATCGCGGTGGATCACACCAATGTTTCACGGTTGGAATATTACGATTGTTTTGGCGCTTCAATCGCAAATTGTCCTGACGGCGTCACGCCTTTTGCGACCGTCGATTATACTAATCCCGACGACATGACGGGCACCACCACCAGAGATGTGTCCCTTGCGCCGAACGAAGGCGAACACCGCATTTTCGTGAAAGCTTATCAAGGTGGCACGCCGGTTGATTTGGGACAGGCCGTGAGCGTGTTTTATGACCCGAACGCCGACCCGCAATTCAGAATTGAGGAAGTGGCAAACCAACCTTATTATGGTGGTAGCGGTCCGATTGAGGTCACGACGGGAGATGTGGATATCACGATATCTTATGTCGATGTCCGCCAGATTGAGATTTGGGACGGCGACACCAAAGTTGCGACTTGCGACACAGTCGACCCAATCAACGGGCTGTTGACGTGTCCTTTCAAGATATCTGAAACCGCCGACCCCGACCATATCATCACAATCAAGGCTATTGACACAGAGGATAACTATCTCCCATCTCAAACCATCACCATCCGATTCGGCGACCTTGACATCCCCGACACTGGTGGTAGCGACGAACCCAACACCGGCGTGTTCAAGATTGGCGGTATGACCGTCGGCAAAGAAGATGTGTTCGTGTCCATCTCGGTTCTGGTTATCGCACTGGTTTCGTTTGGTCTGTACATTGCTTGCCGTCGCAAAGACCAAAAACAAAGTTAATCTTGTGGTTATTCCCCAGCTTTTTCAACCTCAGGCGTCTCTACTGCCTGAGGTTTTTCCACGCCCAACGCCGCCAACTTCTCGTCAATATATGTCTTGATTTTGGCAACGTCATATCTGCCACTGACCGACCACTCACTTGCCACCACCGGCTCGCCACCTATCAAAAAATACGGCGTATAATCCACCCCCTGCTTGGCCGCCAATTTCAAATCAAAATCAATTTTCTTGTTTATATCACCAGACGCATAATCTGACTTGAACTTTGACTCGTCGAGCGCGACGGTATTAATTGATTTAAAGACGTCAAGAAACAAATCGTACCGGTTGTCAACGGTTGCCGTGCCTGACCAAACCGCTTGGTTGGCATACAGCAAATCCAACATTTCAAAATATGCCCCCTGTTTGCCCGCTGCCTCAGCGGCAGCGGCAGCAGCTTTGGAATGCGGATGACCAGATGTGATGGGATAGTTGCGGAACACCAAACCAATCTTGTCGCCATAATAATCGGTGATTTCTTTCATAATGGGCTCAGCGCTGGCGCAACCCGCGCACTGCAAATCGCCGTACTCCACGATTATCAACTTTGCGTCCTTGTTGCCTCGCACGTGGTCGGCAATTCCGCCGTTGTCCTCGTTGGCCTCAATCGGACGATTTATATCATAAGATATATTTTTTTCCTCTTCTTTGTTCATTTGCGAAAACACTAGCAGTCCCACAAAACCCAACACGACCAATGCAACAGCAACGATAACACCTTTACTCATAAACACCTCCAATAATACTTTTATATTCTACTCCCTGTGTCCTTTTTTGTAAACCAAAATATCCAAATATGCTGTGATAATGCCCGCAATGATGATGTATTGGATGTTATGGTCGATGATATTGATGATGTTTTTGCTCAAATCGTCATAACTGACCCAAGTCGTGAGCGCTGGAGCCACCAACGACACCAACAAAATGGCAAAAATCGCCGATTCCACAATGTGCATGGCGCCGTGAGTTTTGGGGTGAGAGCGAAAATACAACAACATTGGAAAAGCAAAAATCAAGAGCAAATAAATGGCATTCACAATAACCTCTCTGACAGGGTCGTCCAGAGAGCTCAACACCGTGTCGTTCAGCCACCCGCCAAAAGAGCGGTACACCTCCACGCCGGCAATCGCCGCAAGGTGCGCCGGCCCAGAGTGACGATGGCAAAGCGCCAACAGCCCGAACAGCGCGACTAGCGCTATGATGATAAACATAAGTTTATTATAGCACAAGGAAACGAGTGGGGGCTTATATATGTGAAAAGTTTATAAACTTTTCGCTCAGTCTCCCTGTTTCATGATGAAACTGTGTTTCGTTGTAACGCCACCTCACTCGGAAAAACTTATTCATAAGTTTTTTGCTCATTTCGTTGTGCTATAATGACTTTATGGTCATTAAACACATCATAGCTCCACCCAAACTTCAACCACAGGGCAAGTGGATTGTGTTTGAAGGATTAAAAAAATGAAAAAATACCCCAAACCAAGTAGTTTATCAAAAAGTCAGATTGATAGGTTTGGTGATATATTGCGTGCAGAAAAAACCGAAACGGAAGAATACCAAAACGTTCTTAGCGCGATTAACATCTGGAGACAATCACATTTTTATCCAATGAACACTTTTCAATCAACTTTGCGCCGGAAGATAAAGGAGTTTGATGTTAAGGACTTCCATCCAATTGCTGCACAACGTTTGAAACGAATGCCGGCAATAATGAACAAATTACAACGAGGGCAAACAGAGAAAATGCGCCTCTCGCGCATGCAAGATATCGGCGGTTTGCGTGCCATACTAAAAGACGTTGAACAGGTCTATAAGTTGCGCGATTACTACACGAAGTCTGGACGTTTTAACAACTATAATCCGCGCGAAAAGGACTACTTGGGCGAACCAAAACCTGACGGATATCGTGGGATTCATTTAATTTTCACTTATAACAACGTTCAGAGCAGGTCTGAGTGCGCGAGATTATACAAGGGGTTGCATATTGAGCTGCAAATCCGCACTGAACTTGAACATATTTGGGCAACGGCAGTTGAAACTGTCGGCACCATACTTGGTGAAAACTTAAAAAGCGATCAAGGCGAAGACTGTTGGCTTAGGTTCTTTAAGCTTATGTCGGAAGTTTTTGCAGTTATTGAACACGAACAAACACCGCGCACGCAAATTTATTTTGATGAAGAAAAATTCAAACATAATGTCGATAATATTAAAAGGTTGGACAAACAGCACAAGATTTTAGACAGTTTGCAGGGCTGGTCAATGGCTACGAATGAAATTCATACGTCAGGCTTTGGCGGATTTTATAACCTAATAGTTCTAGATTACGATAAGAAAACCGTAAACGTGAAGTTATACAGCGAAAATGATGTAAATAGTGCGACAAAGGATTATGCTAAACAAGAAGCCTTGTCAAAGAATACTAATCAAGTGTTAGTTTCGACTTCCGATTTGAAAAATCTACGCAAAGCCTATCCGAACTATTTCCTTGACATTCAAACTTTTATTAATTACTTGCGCTGGGTGCTTGGGGTTGACTTTAATATAAAAGATTTGGTATAATTTGTTCATGACAGTAAAGGAATTTGCAAAATTGTTTTTGAGAGCTTTGAGCAAACAGAAAAAAGCTGTTTAAGCTTGTTTTGAGAGAATATGTGATATTAGGTGTAGCAACGTGTGTCGGTTTGCCAATGAGCTTGCGCCCGACCGTTGTTGCTGTGAATCAAGCACCACCAAATTATCCCCATCAGCCCAAACCACCCGCCCCAACCTATGTTTGCTTTTTATTAAAATGTGATATGATGGTTATGTATGCGGAAAGGAAAAAATGATACCAGACAAGAACAATCCGTTTGGAACAGCTCGTCGACACGAGGGGCAGCGTGGTTCTTTCTCTGGTCGCGCCGTAAGCGTTGGGCACGCCGGCTTAGGTTAGTCGCGCCGACAATTTTGTTGTTGGTGGTGGCGGTGGGAATCGCGCTTTGGCGGCAGAGCATTCCGGTGGTGACGGCGGTCGATACCGGAGCGGCGACGTTGATAAAAATCGAGCTGACCCAGGTCGGCACGGGGTTGTCCGGCGAGGACGCGACGCACGTCCTCACCAACGACACTGTGGTTTATCAATCAACCATCCAAATCACCGCGTCGGGCACCGTCACGCTGTCCGCAACGTTCCCCGCCAACACTTCAATTGACCCCGCGTCCGTGTCCAGCCAGGCCGGCTGCGACAGTGGTTCAACGCTTGATTTGACTGCCGACAGCAAGACTTACAACACGGCAACTTGTGTTGTGAATGCCCCTGTGACTGGCAACATCAACTGGTCATTCAGTGCCAAATTGTGGGGCGCGAACGGCACTGTCGTCCAACCGACTCTGGCAATATCGGGCGTTGCGCAAAGCCCGCAACCGCCGGCTCTGACCATCCTTGCCCCAGACAGCAAATACGATTTGATGATGGAAACAAGGGCGAACAATTTTTTGTCCGACGGATACAACCGTGCAGCTAGTTTTGCTTGGGGTTTGTATGCACCACTCACGTCAACCGGCGGGGTGACTGGTGTTGAACCCTTGCAAAATGGCGAATATTCATTCAAAATGGACACCAGCCAATTGCCCAGTGGCTGGGTAGTTTTGGTGTGCAATGCGGCGGCGGGATCGGCGTCTGCGCCGACCAGCAACACTCACAACCCAGCCGGTTCTGACACAGCGGTGGTGTATGGTGGCGACGACCCGATTTGCACCAAGTCGGACGATGGCACTTATTTGACAATAACCAGAAGTGATGCCGCTACCGGTGTGGCGTATTACCCCAACCGTCATCCATCTGGCAACACGTATACTTTGTATGGCACAGGCGCGTATTATTCAGCCGGTTCAATCGTGATTGGCGTGCCGGTTGAGGAGCTGACCGACGCCGACCAGATTTTCACCATAACCGCCTATGACTTTTCTGCCATCAGCCTCAGCGGCGTGTCCAACACCGGCACCATTACCAATCGCTCCAGTTGGAACGTGACCATGACCAATCGCGGCAATGGCACCGGCATGAACTTTGCGGTGAACATCAACGATGGAGCGACTAATAGTAGCAGCCACCACCATGTTCATGCTGGTCAAACTTTTACCTTACAAATGGGGGCGCAAATAAACAACGTGCCGCTGGCAACCAATGACAAAGCCGACAACTTTTATTCGTGCAACACTTTCAACCCGTCGGGCGTGGCAATCAACGGACCGCCAACGTGGGCTTCCGGTGCGCCAAGCAGCTCCTCTGAGAGGTTAATAGAATACGGCGTGATTGGCACCGACATGACCATTGCGCCCGAACCTGAAGAGGGCGGCGCTGCTTGTGGCGAGGCCGGAGATGGTGCGCCCAATTTCTTTGCCAGCCTGTCCGACGCTCAAACTTATGCAACAGGGTTTGGGTTGAAAGTCAACGCAATGCGGATTTGGACGAAGACTTTGAGAACCGGTCGCGATATTCGAGCTGTCACTATGCCAATGAAAATTGCGCCAAATACGGTGACCAGTGGCTTTTTGCCGATTGGCACGGTCGTGCACATCAGAAATCGTAACAAAACCGACCAATGGGTGGGTGCCGCCAGTCATCACACGCAAAGTCTGACAATCATCGGTGGTCGGACGCGGGCGACACTGACGGCCAGCCCCGACAGCATTGCTGTCGGCGACACCGAAAGATTGACGCTTGAGCCCAGCGTGGATGGCATTGACACCAATGTGGTGGCAACAGTGACGCTGCCGCAGGGCCTGAGTTATGTGGTGGGTTCCGGCATGCGTCAAGGTGCGCCAGTGGAGCCGACGGTGACGCCGGACAGCAACGGCACAACAACTTTGGTGTTCAATCTGGGAACGCTGGGCAGCAGCCCAACCGGCAGCAACGTGGTGCAAGCGCCGCTGACCTTTGACGTGACGGTGAACACCAATGCAATCATGCCCCAAACCATGAATGTTACGGCGGTGCTGACCAGTGATGGCGACGCCAACATGGCCGTGTCGATTCGCACCATCAGCGCCAGTTTTGGCGTGGCAACGCAAGCCTCGTTTGGTTACACATTGGGGCAAGCGGCTTCGGTTTTGGAACCCGGCGACAGCCAAACTTACAACTTTGCCGATTATGTTTCAACCGCCACCGGCGTGCACAACATGAGCTCCATCACAGTTTTGCCATACAGTGGTGATGGGCGTGGCACGACCGGTGTGACATCATACCAAGTGACCCAGTTTGCTGTCACCACCACTGGCACCACAAGCTTGACTTTGTATTACACGACTGACGTGGCAGTGCGGGCCAACCCAGCGTCGAGCACGGTGGCTTGGACGACATACAGTGGCGGGACGTTGCCAAGCGGGATAACAGCGGTGAAATGGACGACGCCGGCGCTCACCGACAACGCGCTTGAAAGTGTGCGTGTGGTGCTGGGCAATATCGTGGCGACTAGCGGAGCAGTGCTAGCAACGGACATCACGCACGTTACGACGGACGAGTTCGGCGTCATCGAAAACCAAATGCCCATGCTTGCGATATACCAAATTGCCAGTATATCCGGCACGGTTTATGACGATACTGACCTGTCCGGCGGGCTGAATGCCGGCGACAAGCGACTGGCTGGGGTGACAGTGGGGCTAGTGCGGGGCAGTTCCACGATTGCGACGACGACCACCAACGCCAACGGCGAGTATACTTTTGCAAATCTGACTAGCGGAATATACACTGTGGTGGCTACCGCACCGAGTAATATGATAACCAATGGCGATAAGGTAAGCGGTCTGGCGGTGACAGTGGGCGCAAATGTGACGGGGCAAAACATTGGTTTTGAGCCGATGATCTTGGCGCTGATTGTGAACCCCACTCAACTCAATCTGTCGGTCACATCAACTGTTTCGGGAGCGGAGGTCAGCGGCATGTTCAACTTGACCGCAATCACCAACAATCCGAGCGGATATGTTTTGTCGATGGCGGCAGACAGCAGTAACCTCGTCTGTGTGTCCGGTTTGAGCAGTATTCCGTCAATTGTCACTGACGGCGGTTTGGTGAACGATACTTGGGGCTATGGCTTGGGCAATTTCGACATGGACTCCGGCAAATGGGATCCGCCCGCCGGCAACGCTTGGCGAAAAGTCCCAACCGGCACCGCCGATGTGTTGAGTAACCCCGCTGTCCCGTCAGCTGTGGGCGGCGACGCTTATGGTGTTTTCGTCGGAACAAAAGTCACCTATGCCACGCCGGCCTGCACGGATTACCGGCAGAATCTGACAGTCACAGCGGTGGCGGATTGGTAGGAATCACCCACTCTCGACACACAAACTATGCGCAATAAAAAGAATCAAAACAAGCTTACTTTAATACTTACAACATTTATTACAACCATTACGACGGGTTCCGGCGCCTGCAAAGAGATTAAATATTTAATTCCGATGGAGCCGCCTTTCGGATTCGAACCGAAGACCTACGGTTTACAAAACCGTCGCTCTAACCAACTGAGCTAAGGCGGCAGGGTGACTTGATAAAACACAAAACCGCAACTGTCCTTGACATTAACGGTTTTCAGTAATTTTCGTGTGGTAGCGGGGGCTGGATTTGAACCAGCGACCTTTTGGTTATGAGCCAAACGAGCTACCGGGCTGCTCTACCCCGCGACGGCTTTGCAATTATATCACAAAGCTACCAGAAAAGGCAAGTTTTTTCGTCACGCTGTTCACGCCGCCAATTTCAGTTCCGCCAAATCATCACCCAATTCGGGTTGTTTGCCCAACTTTTTTTCATCTTCCAAAGCCGCAAGCTCCATCTGGCTAAAGGCGTCTTCCAACCATTTCAGTGCCGCTATCCGCCGCCCAATCAGCTCATCCGTCGCGCCCGCACCCTCCGCTTTCGCCAAATCTTGGTTCATGCTGACAATCCAGTTATGCACATGCGTGTTTGGCATAAAATTGGCTTTTCGCTCGCCAAAAACTTTTTCCGCCCGCGTTTCGCTGACAAATCTCTTGATGGCTTCGAGGAGTTCCGACTTGGTGGCCTCATCCGCGTCGCCAGTTTCGACATTTTTATAAACCGCCTCAATCAACTGATTAAGTTTCGCATCCTCGCTGTCCGCGACGTGCAACTCCGGCACCAGTTTCGCATATTCATCGCGTTCCGCACCCTTTTCGTCCGTGCCGCCGCCTTGATTCATGTTCCTCCGCGCATTTTCCACCTCCGCGCCATATCCATCGTTCACCATTTTTTCCACCATATTATCATCCAAGATGTCGCCTTGCTCGTCTTCCTCCAACAGCACCGCTTGCGTCGCCTCCAACACATCTTTCTCTGTCGAAACACCAGCTGTCGACCGCGAATCCTTGATGGTTTCCTCCGCCACATACGCCAAAGCCTCCGCCGTCGCCTCTTCCAGCTCTTTGCCCTCCAACCCCAACTCATTGTGAATAATCTTGCGCGCCTCTTCGGTGTTTTCAGCGATGTCCTCCTTGTTGAAACTATCCAAGTTTTGCTCTAAATTGTCTTTGACGAGTTCTTTAGCTCGACTCAACTCCGGCGATTTTTCAAAATCATTATCCATAAGCATTATTGTAACACAATGGATACTTTTGCCCAAATCAAAACTAAAGTTTTTTCATCAAAGGAAACGGCACACCCTCGCGCGCGGAAACACCCTCAAACACCCAAAAGTTGCGCTCGCTGTTGCCCCAGCCACAAGCCGGTGGCATGCCGTACTCCAACATTTCCACAAAATCCATATCCAACATTTGCGCCTCGCCATCACCCTTGTCGCGCATGGCTTGCTGTTCCTCAAACCGCCGTAATTGGTCAAGCGGGTCATTCAACTCAGAAAAACCGTTGCCGAGTTCCGTTCCCGCAATAATCGGGTGGAACCTTTGCGTGACGCGCGGGTCGGAGGGCTCTTGTTTGGCAAGCGGCGAAATCTGGAGCGGCTCGTGAATCAACCAAAACGGCCCCGCCGACTGCCGTCGCACCAGTTTCCACACATTATCCAAAAGTCGTGGCGTTTCAACCACGCCGGAAAGCTCCACATTATTATCTTTCAAAATCTTCCGCAGCTGTTTGTCGTCCGGATAAAACACGTCAACGCCAAACTTTTCTTGCATAATGTCGGCGTATTTGATTTTTTTCCATTTTGGCGCAAGGTCAATCTCAAACTCCCCCACCTTGAACTGCAAAGTACCCCAAGTCTGTTCGCAAACGTATTTGATCATCGCCTCATATAATTTCATGCCGTCTTCGTAATTTTCATAAGCCGCATAACTCTCAAAAGCAATGTGCTCCGGCAGGTGCTCGTCGTCCACGCCCTCGTTACGAAAGCGCGCGCCAATGTCATAAACCTTTTCGAACCCGCCGCCCAACAACCGTTTCAGAGGTAATTCGTGGCTGATGCGCAAATAAAAATCCTGATCCAGCGCGTCCATATGCGTCACAAACGGCACAGCGTCCGCACCGCCCGTGGTGTGCTCCAAAATCGGGATGTTGATTTCAATAAACCCGTGCGCGTTCATGAAATCGCGCGTGGCTTGCCAGAACTTGCTCCGCCGAATCATGCGTTCGCGCACCTCCGGATTCACCGCCATGTCCACATAACGCCGACGATAGCGTTCCTCTTTGTTCGTGAAACCATCGCGACCGGGCAACGGACGCAAAGTTTTCGTCAACATCCTCATGCCGTCCGTCAACACCGAAATCTCGCCGGTTTTCGTCTTGCCCACCTTGCCATACGCCTCGATGAAATCACCCGCGTCCAACAACTTCACAGCCTTGATATCCAAAATATCATTTCTCGCCGTCGTCCGCTCATTGCCACCCCCGCTCAAGAACAGCTGAATCTTGCCCGAATCGTCTTCTACCACCACAAAAGCCAACTTTCCAAAGCTCCGAATACTTGCAATCCTCCCCGCCACGACCACTGAAGAACCCTCCATCGTTTCATAATTCTTCAAAATATCCCCAATTTTTGTGTCACGAAAACTTTTCGCCGGATAGGGGTCAATCCCAGCCTTCCTAAGCTCATCCAATTTTCTCAATCGCTCGTCGCGATAATCTTTCAGTGTTGCCATATGGGGGATTATAGCACGAGGTTAGTTGTTTTGGCAAATCATGCCACCTTGCTCTGGTTTATGCAGGGCCGCAAACTTGCGCGAACCGGTGGCAGCCACCGCATATTCTCCGTCGCACGTCGCACCATAAACCACATAAATAGTGTAGTAGCGATAATCGCCATATTCGCCATAATCAATGCCATAGCTATCTTCTTCAATTGTAATCTGCCCGTCTTCTAATGCTAGCGGATAAGACACAACCGTCGGAAAATCGGAATCATAACTATTGGCAGCCTCAATAACATAATACTCACCGTCTGGATTTTCAAAAGCACTGTTCTCCACCGTCAAATAACGACTGCAAAAGCTGTTTGGATAAAATGAATCCCCATCCGAGTTAAGCGTGCAAGCGCCATATGGGTTCAAATGTTCATCTTCAAAATCTGGGAGCGCCCCGCGGTTATTAGCCTGATAATTGGCGACTGCTGTCATAAAACGCGATACATCCTCTTTTCGCTGTATATCATTTTTAGACTGTACATCCGTTTTGGACTCTGAATCCGACTTTTCTCCCATTTCAGCATTAAGCTTCGAGCAATCCACCCCCATGTAATAGCTATTGCCTTTTTTGATGAGTGATGTTATACCCCAAAAAGAGATGTCGTCCAAGTCCTCAAGCATAATTTCACTTTTGCCGGACTCCAAAACGTCTTTGTTTTGGTCGATAGCTTTGTTTATTATCAACATTGCCAGCGCTTTGCCTTCTTCTGGTGTCGATGCATCAATCGAAGACTCTCCTACCTCTTTGAGGTAAGCCATCATATCGTCAGATAATGTCTCTTTGGTGTCGCGGCAAATCATCAAAGATTGCAACTTATCAAAATCACCATCAACTGTCAGAGTCGTAAACTCCTTAAGCGTTTCAGTAGCGGTGCGCGAGGGACCGTTATTCAACAAAAAAATCAAAAGCGCCACGCCGCCAGCTATCAACACCCCTGCGATGGCGCAAATAATGATAATCAGTTTTTTCTTGCTTTTTGGCGGTGGAGCAGGTGCGGGCTGTCCGAGCGGTTGCGCCATTGCTGGCGGTTGAAACGGCTGGGCTGGGGCTGATGTGTCAATTGGTTGAAACGGCTGGGCTTGGGCTAGCGGAGCCATTGGTTGCGGCGGTTGTGCCACTGGTTGCGCTTGGATTGGCGGAGCCACTGGCTGTGGTTGGATTGGCTGTGCCACCGGTTGCGGTTGAGGTTGCGGCTGAGGTGGCAATGGCGACGGACCCGCTGGCCCTGGTGCGGGGTTAGCTGGTGGCGTTTCAAATGGTTGGTTTGGATACATGTTGCTCCTTATGCTTATTCTTAAGTTTCATTGTATCACAAATACAACCGCCAAGCAAAACTCAGAAGCCCCTTCACTCTCATCGATTTCCCAGCGTAGCCACCATGCCTGAAAACCCGTCACCGTATCGACATAATCTTATAAACAATCTTACCCTTTGGTGCCTCAAACTCAGCGGCCTCGCCGACTTTTTTGCCCATCAGGACGCTGCCCAGCGGGGATTCGTTGCTAATTTTGTTGCTGAGTGGGTCAGCCTCAATTTGACCGACAATAGAAAAAGTTTTTTCCTTGCCTTTGTTGCTCACCACAACGGTGGTGCCAATCGCGACCTTGCTGTGCCCGCCCTCGCGGATGATTTTGGCATTTTTCAAAATGCTTTCGATTTCCACGATTCTGGATTCAATGCGCGTTTGGTTTTCTCTGGCAGCGTCGTATTCGGCGTTCTCAGATAAATCACCAAAGTCCCGCGCAGTCGCAATTTCGTCTGCAATTTCTGGTCGTTTGGCAATCAAATCTGCCAATTCTTGTTCTAGCTCGACTTTTTTCTCTTTTGTGATTTGTACTACATTTTTCATCATAACTCCTTTTTTCCGCGTAAGAAATAACTTTGGCAACCAGTCAAGGACTAATTGCCAAAGTTTTTTAACAGCGGACTTTCATCTTATCAAATAATTGGGACTTTGTCAACAATTGGGGGGTACTTCCCGTGCGTTTTTTCAACTCAACTTTGCCTTCCGCCAGCGACTTTTCACTGACCACCACGCGATAGGGCACGCCGAGCAAATCCGCGTCCGCCATTTTCTCACCGGTGCGAGCGTCCGCGCGGTCATCAAACAGCACTTCCACGCCCTTTTTCGTCAACTCGTCATACAACTCGACAACCTCTTTATCCACATCGCCAATCCCCACCAAATAAACTTGAAATGGCGCGACATTGTCCGCCCACACCAACCCTTTCTCATCCGCAAAAATCTCCACCATCACGCCCATCAACCGCGACACGCCAATGCCATAACACCCCATATAAACGGTTTTTTTGGCGTCCTCTTTGGTCGAATATTCCAACCCCAAAGGCTCTGCATATTTGAACCCCAGTGAAAAAATATTGCCGACTTCCGCCGCTTTTTCGGGCGCAAAATCGGTTTTTTTGGCGCCAAACTCCGCCAAAATATCATCGGTGAAAACCTCTTCGTTGAACACCAAGCTGTGGTCTTTATTCATATAAACAACATCTTCTCCGGCGGGGCAAATGGTCTGGAACTCGTGGCTGTACTTGGAAAACACGCCACCGCTGGCAAAGGTTTTATAGGTGATGTCGCCAATGCCCAGTCGTTCATAAACCTTGTGATACGCCTTGATGGTTTTCTCATAAAACTCCTCATGCTGCGCTTTGTCTTTCGAAAAACTATACATGTCTTTCATCAGAAACTCCCTCGTGCGCATCACCCCCGACTTTGCCCGAAGCTCGTTTCGAAACTTGGTCTGGAACTGATAAACATAACGCGGGAGATCTTTATAACTCGCAATGTGCTGGGTCATCATGGCAGTGATAGGCTCCTCGTGAGTGGGTGCCAACCCCAGTTGCCCGCCCGCCGCCAAATCCGTCTTGAACCAAATGTCCATCTTCTTGCTGTCCCACCGGTTAGTGGTCTCCCAAAGCTCCTTGTTTTGCAAAGTCGTCATCAAAGCCTCTTGCCCACCCACCGCGTTCATCTCTTCGCGAATAATCTTTTTGATATTTTCGAGCACTTTCAACCCTAGCGGCAGATAAGTGTACACCCCAGCCAACTCCTTGTGGATATATCCCGCCCGCAACAACAACTGTGCATTCCGGCTGGTCTCCTCGCCGGACACGTTTTTGAAAGTTTTGGTGAACAGTTCGCTACGTTTCATGCAAGACATTGTATCACAAATAAATTGTATTGCCAGTGGCAATCTGACCCACATGCACTTTTCCCCTCACCCCCATACCCCCAAACCCCGCCCCGTCACCACCGGCACCGTCCTCAACCGCTCTAGGTGTTCCCAAGCCTCCCTCAACCAAGACAGTCGTTTCTTAGGGTGACATGTTGTATGCAACTCACGTTTTACTTTGGTTATCTGGGGTGTAATCACCCACCATAGCAACCACCTACCAAAAAACACGAAGAGCAGCAGCGAATGAATGTGCTCCGGCTTCTTAACTTGTTGCCATTCCAAACGGTTCAACCACTTGATGTCCTTGAAAGCCTCTTCAATCTCAAACCTTTCAGCATAGCGATTGAGGATTTGTCGTCTGGAAAAGCCGTCTGGATGATGCTCTTGCGCCGCCTGACGTGATAGCGATGGTCTAGGCAAATTGGTGAGTAAAAACCAAGGTTCAGTATTGCCCTTAACCCGCATTATCTCATCATAAGTAGAACGAATCAATCTCAGCTGGTGCTTGCGGTAAGTAATGTCCAGTTCTTCATGGCTAACCTCTAAAATGGGCGTACGTTGCCATGAAGTATCCCATGGCAATCTGACTTTCTTGTCGCTCTTAGTTCTGGCGATAAAGTAAATACCATACAAGTCAAACAAGTTGAACAAGCGAAAACTTGCAAACCATCTATCCATTACTAGTACTAGGTGAAGCTTAGGGTTGATGGTGGCAAGTTTAGGAAAGAGTTCTTCCAAACAACTTATTAAAGGGTTAATTAAAACTGCTTCCGACAAGCTGACTTGACACCAGATGGGAATCGCCCGACCCTTACGAAACGAGACAGCCAGGACAGCAATACAGAATGGACCAAACTGCGAGTGGTCAAGACTACAGAAGACGTAACCACTGAGTTTAGCAAACACCTTCAAGAGCAGGACGTCCTGTAGGCTGTGGGCTAGAACGTTGTCGGCAATGGCTCGTCTGATGCGGCTTTCGCCAGTGTAACGGTTAGCGGTTAGGGAACGACCGGCGCTGTTTAGAGAAGAAAAGACTGAGAGTGAACACTTCTCTACTAGGTTGAGGAACCGGTGATGTTTGGCTTTGGGAATGCTGTCTTTGGCGATAGACTTTACAAGATTGTTTATTTTGGTTATTGTTTCCATAGTGGCCTTTCTGTTTTGTTTTTACAATTAAAACTTTAGGCCACTTTTTGGGTTTTGGCAAAAAAGTGCATGTGGGTCAGAGTGGCAATAGTCCACCGAGACGAAAAAGCGCGGGTGGAGCAGGGCGGGGGTTTGCCATAAATATGGTTTATGATACAATGGAACCCAAGAATAAGCATAAGGAGCAACATGTATCCAAATCAACCACTTGAACCGCCGGCAACTAATCCTGCATCTGAATCAGCAAATCATCCACTTCTGACCAACCCAACAATGTCAGCGTCGCATAATCAGCCTATTGCCATCAGCCGAAAAAGATTGGTTAGTATTATTTGTGTCGTTGTGAGTGCGCTTATAATTGTTGGTGCGACGCTATTGATTTCTGCACTTATGTCCGAAGCAAAAGAGAAAGCGCGGCTCCGAGACGTACAGCGCAAAGAAGACATGTCGCGTTTGGCGACGGCAGTTTTTCATTATGAAGCCAAGCATCGTGGGGCGCTCCCCGACTTTTCGGACGCAAACCTCAACCCTGATGGTGCTTGTCTGACGGATGATTCTGGCGAGCCGGTTTATGCTAAGAGTTTTTGTGGTAGCTATTTAATCGTGAATGACACTTTCGCGGACCCCTCCGGCGTGGCTTACAATATTGTGGCAGTCAACAATTATAATGGTGCGGGCGGTTCCGTCTTCCCCGCAGTTGTGGATTATCCATTAAAGATTGAAAATGATGAAATTTTAATGGTGGACGTTTCGGATTATAAAGATTATGGCTATCGGTTTTATGTGATTTATGGCGCGACTTGCAACAAAGAGGTGGCGGTGGCGACGGACAAAGAGCGCAAATTTGCGGCGCTGTATAAACTGGAGCAGGGCGGCGCTATTTGTCAAAGTAATTAGCAGAGCGGTAGCCTCTCTGTCTCCCTTAGCTGTCATTCTGGGTTCATCCCAGAATCCAAAAACCGACGCGCGATTTAAAACAAAACCCGAAAATTGTGTTAAAATGAGGTAATGAATGTTATGGAATCGTTGGTTTTGGGCTTGACACAGGGGTTGACTGAGTTTATTCCGGTCAGCAGTTCGGGGCATTTGGAAGTTTTGCAACACATTTTTTCTGGCGCCTCCGACCATCTGTTTTTGGAGTTTATCAACATCGGCACGCTACTCGCGCTTTTGATTTTTTTCCGGCGCAAAATCTGGGGCATTTTGCAAGATATTTTTGTGAAAAAAAATTACAATCTGGCGATAAACCTCATTTTGACCTCCATTCCGGCGGGCGCGATTGGGTTTTTGCTCTCGGACTTCATTGGCACTCATCCGTTTTTCGGCAGTCTATACACCGTCAGTATCAGCGTGGGGCTGGTCGGCATCGTGATGATTATTTTGGACAAATTGCCCACCCTGCGCCCCGTCAAGAAAATGGAAAAACTGCCCAAAACCCGTGCGCTGGCCATCGGTCTGGCGCAAGTTCTGGCATTAATTCCGGGTGTGTCGCGTTCCGGCTCCACGATTATTGCCGGCCGTATCGCTGGTTTCAACTCCAAATTGGCGGCGGAATACAGCTTTCTGGCGTCCATCCCCATCATGCTCGGCGTGACCCTGAAAATGTTCTTGAAGTCGTCCGATAGAGCCTATTTTTTCGACAATTTGCCGACGCTGTTGTTGTCCAATTTGGTCGCTTTTGTGGCGGGGCTTTTGGCGATTAGATTTTTGTTGAAATATCTTGCGAAAAAGGACAGTTTGAAAGTTTTTGGCTGGTATCGCGTGTTGTTGGCTTCGGTGATTTTGATTGCGGTTTTGATTGAGATTTAGTTTGTTGGTTTTCGTTATGAGCAGAAAATTGCCTGTTGTTGGTTTTTTTCACGCACGAAAAGCTACTAATAGATAATTCTTGGTATGCCAGCTTTCCGGCAAAAACCAGCTTTAGCCGCAAGAGGGGGAGTGCAGGGCCTGCCAAGATTTCTTCCCCAGAAAAATTGCTTTGCAATTCTTTCTGGGGAGGCCCCTAAATCTTGTCACCCGCATCCCGCCTCTTAGCTTATCACTGGTTTTTGCGCGGGGGGTTTCATGGGAGTTTGAGGACATGTGAGCATGAGAAGAAGTTGGGGTGGAGAGTATAGGACTGTTACCAACAAGGTCTTGTTGGCACCAACCCCCACTTCACAGGGCTCTTCAATCTGTGACGACAGATTGAAGCGAGGAACCGACTGCCAC
>JAISOF010000006.1 GCA_031275815.1 Candidatus Nomurabacteria bacterium | reverse complement strand
ACAGGTACTAAAAACCGTTGCCATCCAATCGTTATTGGTGGCAGTCGGTTCCTCGCTTCAATCTGTCGTCACAGATTGAAGAGCCCTGTGAAGTGGGGGTTGGTGCCAACAAGACCTTGATGGTACAGACTTGAGTCAGACGTTTTAGAGTTGGAGGTTTACTAACAACACCTTACATTCAGGAAAAGGTTGACATTTATCAGTGTAATTTGCTACAATAAAAGCACTGTAGCAACTGGTAAGTAACATCGGTGTTGCGGCATAAAGGTTAGCCGAAGGGCGCGTTTATGCAGGTTGCCGCGCCAAAAGATGACATGAAAGTGTCGTTTTTTGTTTTTTACTCTGTGATTTCAATGAACGCCAACTGTTTTTTGGCAATCGGGCGAAACCATTCGGGCGATTTTGGTGTGTTCTTCGCCCGTGAAGAAAACCCAACAACCACTCATCCGTAAAACAACGGGGGATTATGCAACAAAGCCGGTTACTGTGCTTATGCTTGTGTGAATATATCATTTGTGATATAAAGGAGTCATCAGCAGTAGCTTGGCTACAAAAGCCACTAATGCGGAACTTAATAGCTTCAAAACAATCAAAACTGTGGGGAAGGACGCGGTTGGGGTTGGGAGGTTGAAAGTTTCGCCTTGAGGACGGTTCGTTATCACTCGGAAGTTATTAACCGGTTTTTTTTCAGGATTTTATTTTTGAAGGAGGGACAGACGATGAAGAGGATGAAGCTTTGGATGCGGAGCATGTTTTTGGTGCTTTTCGCGGTGGTTTTCGCCACGAGTTCGGCGCCGGTTTTCGCGATTTCGAACCAAGAAATCGGCGAACTGGCGAAACAGTACGCAGATCCGGACAGCGCCGAGTGGCAGGAATTTCGGAAGGCATGGAGCGATTATTTTCTGGATTTTATGCCGACGGAAGACCAGCCGGAGTTGTTGGAGCGTTTGAAGGTCGTTCCCGACGAGAACGACGTGGCGGGGTGGCATGAGTTTTTTGATCATGGCGACCCCGACTTGATGTATCAGGAGCTGAAAAAAGTTTCGGAAGAGCTAGACCTTAGAAACCCCAATCTTTCACTGGAAGAAAAGGTGAGCCGACTTCAGAATTGGGAGGATTTCAGCTATGGCCCGTTCGGTTGGGGTGGCGGGGGCAGGGAGTACAATGGTTACACGTATGACTGCAATACCGTCACATTGGGTTGGATGGCGTTGTATCGTGTTGCTGGCATGCCGACGGCGAACGTCATTTTGGTAACGAGTAAGCTCCATACTGAGGCATTTTATTTTCTGAACAATGAATGGCGGAGGGTCAAAGGGCGCACCAGTTGGACGGAGTCTTTTGGGCTAGACTATGACACGGTAAGAGATGTCATAGACCCCCTGTATAAGGCAAACAAAACGTATGTAGGTGGAGAAGCTGTTGCAACAGGGTGGCCTCAATCTATTGATGATATTAACGAACCATGGATAGATATCAAAATGGAGGTTATAATGGGCTTACTGCTTCAGCAACCGATGGCGTACCCCGAAAGGACGTTGACGAGAGGTGAGGTCGCGAAACTGGTCTGTAATTATCTCGGCATTGTGCCGATGCGCAGTGAGGCGCCGTTTTCCGACGTGCCAAGTTCTCACAAATACGTGCGCTACATTTGGGCGATGAACAGGACAGGAATTATGGGCGGCGATGCCGCCGGCACTTTCCGCCCGGACGACACCCTGTCAATGCAAGAGTTTGCGGTGATTGCCAGTCGTATGTTGGCATTCGGGAAGACAAGACTATTGGAAGAATACAACAATCTTGGAGCCAAAGAGGCGCTTTTTGGAGTGGTTTTGGATAGGGAAATCTATCAGCGTGAGCTTGCCAAACTGGAGCCATACCCCGACAGCCAACCCAAAGTTTTCGCGGACGCCGGTCAGATTGCGGTTTGGGCAAAATCGGCGGTGGATGAATTCAGTCGGTTCGGCATTTTGCAGGGTGACAACAATGGTCGCCTCAATCCCACCGTAGCGTTGGACAAAACTCGTTTTCTGGTCTTTATGGCGAAATTCGAGGACAGGCTTGGTCTTTTTGCTTATGGTGACGATGGGCTGTCTTATACCGGAGATGCTTTTCCGCTGTTTTGAGTTCTCGAAGCTTTTGCATAACTCCCGTTTATCATAAACGGGAGCCGCTTTCGTGGATAATGTTGTAATTTTTACAACACCTATTGACACAATCAAATCGGAAAGGCATAATAACTTATAGTTACTTATGTATATAGTAAATAATAGCAAAAAAACATAGGAATAAAATTAATATGAGGGCAAAAGATGGGGTTGACGGAGAGAGAGAGAGAGAGAGAGAGAGAGAGAGAGAGAGATCTAATCTTAGTGTCTTCGATCAACTGAAAAAAGAAAAGACGGGGAGGCGAAACAAGTTTTTGTTCATCACCGGTGCAACCGTTTTCATCGTGGCTTGCGCGGTGTTTTTTGTGACGATTTTTCCCAATCTGTTGCCGAAAGAACAGCCGAAAGAACCAGGCGTGGCGGCTGAAGCGGTGAAAACGGAAATTGCGGAGCAGATGGAAGACATTGGGGCGGACACTTATTTTGAAATGCCGTCAGAAACTGCCGACAGCAATATTGAAGAACTTGAACAACTGCTCACGAAAAGCACGGATAAAGACCAAATTTTTGAGTTGAAACGCTTGCAAATGACAGCTTATTCCAATACCAACCGTGCTGAAAAGGGGGTTGAAATTGGAGAAGAAATGTTGGCGGAAGGTGGCTTGTCCGAGGAGCAGAAATTGAGTATTTATACTTTTATGGCTAATAGTTATGTGCATCAAATCAAAAACCCTGAACAATTTGAGAAGTTGATAGAGCTGCTACAAGAAAGTGTGGATTTGTTGGGAGTGCCAGAGTACGACGTAAATGTAAATTATTATCGCGTAAGGCTCAGCGAGCAGAAAGCGGGGGTGTATGACACGGATTAAGAAGGTTGCCTTTTTTGGAGCAATTGTAGCATTGTTTTCTTTGGCGGGGGGATTATTTTTGGACAAGCCGGCTAGCGCGGGCACTTATAATGCAGCCTATTCCACGTGTTTTGAGAATAGCGAGATGATTCAACAGTGGGGTTTGGGGTGGCCGATTGGCACTCGTGTGTTTGACACTAATGGCAATGGGCATATTGACGGAAGTTTTACGAGCTATGGCACTGAGGCGTATTGGGTTCGGGATGCGTTGAGAGAGCGGTTGAAAGATATGATTAGGGAGTATGTGGCCAAAGAGTTTGGTGTCAGCTCAAGCATGGTGGACATTGCGGGCTATGGCGAGGTAAGCGCAAGCCAGTTGAGTGGATTAAAAAATAGCCACCTGATTCTTGGCGACACTTCTACGTATAGTGATTGCTCAAATCTTTTGAGCCCAAATGGGACTGGGCTGGTTGAGGGCACAAATATGGATTTTGGGTCAGCATTCACTGATAATGCTGCAAAAATACTGATTGTGCGTACGGTTGATGGGACGACCATTAGACAAGAAACAGGGTACGCTTTCAAGGAGGGGTGCCTTAATTTGGCACATTATGATAGAAAGAATAATGCTTGGGAGCTCAAGACCGGTTCGTGGAGTCAGGTGACGACGGGGGCGAACCCGAATGATGGTAATTGGAAACCGATTACGGCGTTAGGGAGCAATACACATCTGTTTTTTACGCATAGCGCTGGCGTGCAGAAAAAGGATGAGGCAACTGAGTTGACTAAGACAGAGTCTGCCTTGACTAATGCAAGTTTCACGGTTGCGGCAGAGGATTTAACCACTGGCTTGGCACTGTCCGCTTATACATACTTTCCGGATTTTTATAACAGGTGCACGGGCTATAGTGGTAATGGATGGAATTGGTTCGGCAGTGGCAGTTGGGAATTGGCGCCGGTGAATGGAGTGAGTAGCAAAATAACCTCTTTTTCCACCAGTAGCCCCAATATTATTCACAACCACTTGACGCCAACTGGGGGTCAGTCCAATTACACCTGCTCGTTTGAGTTGAAAAGAAGTACACTTCCGGAAAGTATCCGAGACCATGAGTTTAAGTTTACGTCGACCATAACACTTTATCCCAAAGAAAGGATTGACTTCACTAATGTTAATCAGCCGGTTACTAGCTCTGCAGTAATAACTTCAGAGAGTGTTAATCCATGGAAAGTTTCCGTAATGTCCTATGCCAAAGTGAACGTAACAAGCGGTGATCATGATATAACAGGTTGCGCAAATAACACCTATTGCGCTGGCAAGGTGGGAGTAGGTAGCCCGAACTTGTTTGGCGGTGGTGCTATTAGTAATCAGGACGGTCCGCCGATTATTGTTTCTTCGACAGAAGAAAGCGGGTGTTTGACGCGGGACGAAGGAGGCAACGCCATAGTGGACAGCGGCAAGTGCCCCCACATGACGGTCAACTTCCAGCACAAAGTGAAGGTTGAAGGTAGCAACACTGGCGAGGTGGGCAAGAAACAATTGTGGTTTTATGCCATAGAAAATGTCTTTTCCGGTGAAGCGGGGAGCACCGGCACTTGTGGTGGTCAACCCACGGGAACCAGAATACCTTTGCAGTGGCAAACGGTGGTTTTGACCGCTGGCTCGGAGCTTGACATCAACAGCATTGGGGGCGTGTATGCCGGTGGCGACGGGCTATGCAGTGGCTTGACCAATGACCCGAACAGTAGTTCCAACGGGACTTGGCGCAGTCGGCTGTATTTGTGTTTTGCTGAAGACACGGGATATCTTTATGGTTATGATGATAATGTTTGGTCCGCAAAGGTTACTGAAGCAAAAGATACTTGCGCCAAAGCTATGTCAGGAAACCTTGCGGGCAATGAAGAGTGGAATATCACAAAAGGGGGGAGAAACGAAGTGGTTGCGATGTCCCACGCAGTGGTGGGATACAAGCCAACGCCCGGACCAATAGAGGGCAAGCCCGGCGAAGTGGAAATCAAAACTTCCAAAACCCAGACTTGCGCGGTGAATGAGAGTATTCCCGCCAACAAGTGTGACCCGGTGGATGGTGAGCAACAGCCGACGACGGAGTTGGACGATGACAAATATTCATGGAAAGCGACCGATATTAACGCCAAAAAGAAAGAGTTGACCCAGTTGGCACGTCCGAGCGATTCAATTTTGTTCACGCACAATTATTTGAAACTTGCCCAAAAGTTGGACAAGGACACCACGTGGGTGAGTTTGAAGTTCCATCCGACCAGGTGTTATTCAGCGGAGGGGTTCAATACGACTGCAGGCATGGAGCCTGATGATAAAGATTGCGTTTTGGACGGCTCTGCGCCAAATCCACGCTTGCCGATGGAAACTAAAGTCACCCACGCCCATACTAAGGCGGACGCCGAAAAGGGCGATGAACCAGCAGACCAACCTTCGGGCGGGCAGGATAAGACTTACACAGTGTCCGACGATTGCTTTGTTACGGGGCGTGGGTCATTGTTTGGACCCGCGACGATTGGAACTAACGTTAACGACCCAGCTTCGGATAGTTTGATTAGCTACACTAGCGTTAGTGGCAAAACGCCATATAGTACAACCCTGAGCCAATTGAAAAACGTGACATCCTGCAAGGGTTGGTTGCCAGACACGGGATTAAGGGAAACTGAAAGCTTTCGTGCCACGGTCAATAATACGGACGTAGGAACCAAAGAGCTGTATCAGCGGGTGACGCTGTATGACCGCGTGGCGAAAAAATTGCAGAATTTGAAGTCCGGCGAGGGTGGCGTTGCGTATAAAACAAATAGCGGCGGTGATGCCACTAGCGACCCTGAGAACTTGCATACTTTTTATGTAAAATGGAAAGATCATCATTATGGAAGTTGTAGCGCCTCTGGTGGTGAGGGTTGTGGATATACGTGCACTGGTTCATGGGACTTTCATGGGAGTCAGACAACGACGGGTTGTTGCTCTTGTGGAGGCTCGAAGCCTGCTGTTATCGGCGATTATGACGCATGGGGAAGTTATGTCGACTGGGAACACACTTGGGTGGAAATGGTCGACCACGGCCCCGTCTCCTCCAACGCCCAGTTCAGCGTGCCATATAACTATGAAATTGCTCCGCAAATCGACACCGTTTATTTCCCGGATTCGCGCATGGTTTTGGGCGGTTCGGACCTTGATTATAGCACTTGGTTTAATGTCAACGAAATCTGCAACGTGGAGTTTGATTGCGAGGGCGGCGCCTTTGCCACGTTGACCCGTCCGACCACGCAGTGGAAGGTCACCGAGTTTTATATTGAAGAAGATGTGCAGAGCGACCCCAACGTTTTCAGCGACACTATCACGACTGACAGCACGGTGGTCGCCAAAAAGAACAACACTGGAGACACATGCAACGGCAGCGTTTATGCTTATAATTCCGGCATTCAAAATGTAATTTATCCCTGTCGCGTGGTGGAGGACAACGGCACCGGCAATTCCCTCAATTCCACCAACAGCCAAGCTGGGCACACAGGTATTCAGAACTGCACCAGTCGTTCGGAGTGCGGCTATGCCAAACACACCGCACACATTGCTGACGCGCCCACCGGCACCAAGTTCTGTGTCGGGCTGTCCATCAAGGATTGGTGGAGCGGCGCGAATGACGACACTTATGGCGACCCGACCAAAGGTTGGTGGTTACATTTGGATCCGGAATGTGTTTCCATTTCCAAAATCCCCACTATGCAGGTTTGGGGCGGTGGGTTGTATGTTGACGGTTTGACCAGCGGTTATTTGGAGGCAGTCACCGGACGTTATGCCGAGAAACTTAACGCCTCTTCGTCGTTTTATTCGAGTTGGACGAGCGACCCTAGCACTTTCTCAAATGACTCTGACGGATGGCGGGCTTTCGGGTCTTGGAGTGAATATGATGCGATTGGTAGCAAGCGCAACAACGGGAACGCGACCCTGTGGCTGTATGGCTCGGCGGCGGCTTTTGGGCGGGGGCTGGAGATTGCACAACCGTTGGATGGCGGAGTCTCTTCCACCGACGGTTGTGATTTCAGCAAGCTGAGTATCAGAAATAATCCGGACGATTGTCATTCTCCCAGCAACAAAAATATGGGCAACTCGTACGCTTTCAGAGGTCTGGCCGATCGAATCAAGCTCCGTTACACCAACCGCGTGCAAGGCGACGAATGGGTGACCGGCCCCACCGCCAAAGTTGACACCATCACCGAAGAGGGCTACACCGCCAAAGGCAACTGGACCGGCGGAGCGATTGGGCACAGGGACGGCGAGGTAACGTATTATCACTATGGCGGCAGCGCAAATATTTCCGAAACCCTGAACATTGGGCGTGTTTATAACCCCGAAACAGGCGGATATGAAAATCAGGGCAAGACAATCATTGTGGAGGTCAACGGCAAAGCCACCATCACCGGAAACATCACATATAACAGCAGTGAGCTGAGCAGTATTTATGAGATTCCGCAAGTGATTATTTTTGCCGACGACATCGACATTGCGCCAAGCGTCACCCAGATTGACGCGTGGTTGATGGTGGGACTGAAGGGTGGTAGCGGCACAATTAACACTTGCGCCAACGGCATTGCGGAGGGCACCTTGATCGCCTCCAACGGCGGGGACGTATTCACTTCTCAGGACAATCTCAAAGGCGACCCCAGCACGCCGAGTAGCGCCAACGGCAACCAAAGCGAACAGTGCCGCAACCGGCTGAAAATCAACGGTCCGGTGCAGGCCAAGAAACTGAAGTTGTTGCGCACTTGGGGCGCGGGCATGGGGTTGGATTGCAATTATGATTATAAAGACGGCATTGGCTATGCCAACAGCAACCAAGCCGAGTGGCCAAACGGTGGCAGAACCGGCAACTGCGTCAACTTTGGCAGCACCGGCACCGGCTCGTTCCCGTACGATTCCGCCACACCCGCTGAAGTCTTCAATCTGCGCGCCGACGCCTATCTTTGGTCATATCGTCAAGTTGAAAACTATTCCCAAGCGTTCGTAACTTATTCAAGGGAGGTGGCGCCGAGATACTGAAAAAAGCCCCTCCAATTTCGCTCCTACTATTGTAGCCCTGTAGGAGCGAAATTGGAGGGGGTTTGAAGTGAAGAAGAAGGAGCAAAAGGCGCGGCAGTTTGTGAGGGTGGTTTTGGTGGTGGGGTTTTTGGGCGTGTTTGGATTGGGTGCTGTTTGGTTGCGGCATTTGGGGACGTTTGGCGTTCAAAAGATTGAAGTAGCGGACAAGACCGCTGTTTGTGACTACACCAACGCGCAAGCAACGTCGGACTACACTTTCGACATCAACTCCATCCCCGTTGTCAACCTGCAAATCGACGTGGCAAAAGACGCAATTGTGGAAGAATACATCGAGGGACTGA
>JAISOF010000008.1 GCA_031275815.1 Candidatus Nomurabacteria bacterium | reverse complement strand
TTATAGTGGTCATAGAGGTACTTGATAACTCTGGGGATATTGCGTGAATATTGGATTTCGTCAATGGCAATGGTGGCACGCTTGGTGAAGTCAAGCCCAATGGCTTGCAACTGGTTCACGATGTTGGTGTAGTCGTCATATTCAAAGAGGGTGTGGGTGTGTTGGGCGTCGGGCGGCGGCGGGGGGGGGGCCGGCGGGGCCGGCGGCGGGGCGGGGGGGCGGGGGCGCCCGCGGGGCAAAAATGTTGTAAAAAAGTATTGATAGTTGGGGCAAAAGGGGGTATATTGATAGTATGAATTGGGGGTTAAGGTGTTAGATATTTTTATTACTTCTCGGGTTCGGCGCAAGATTGTGATTGTTTTTGCGAAGTTTCCGGGGTTCAAGACTCATGTGCGGGGGTTGTCGAAATTGATTAAGGAAGACGCGGGGAATATCCAGAGAGAGCTCCGGCGGTTGGAAAAGAATGGGTTTTTGAAGGTTGAGAAGAAAGGGAACTCCAATATTTATGCCGCGAATAAGGATTTTTTGTTGTTCAAGGAGATTCAGAGCATGGTGATTAAATCTCAGCAATCAACTAAACAGGTGCCGGGCGGTCATCCGAAGAATCTGGTGCAGTGAGTTCGAAGATGGGGCGCGAGTTTAGTCCGTTATTCAGGCAGTTGTTGCGGGCGAGAGGGCTCGGTAATCAAAAGGAGAGTACGGAGTTTTTGTATCCAAAGTATGAAAAGGTAAGTAACGCGGGATTGTTGCCGGATATTGACAAGGCGGTGGAGCGGATTAAACAGGCGGTTTTGCGCCATGAAAAGGTGATGATTTTTGGCGATTATGATGTGGATGGGATTACGGCGACGGCTTTGCTGCTGGACGCGCTTGGCAGTTTGGGGTTGAAAAACTTGGCTTATGATTTGCCGGAGCGCACGAGTGACGGATATGGGTTGCCGGCGAGGGTGGTAGAGAAAATAAAGCAGGAACAGATTAAACTGTTGATTACAGTGGATTGCGGGAGCTCCAACGCGGATATTGTGAAAGAGATTGGGCAGCTGGGAGTGGATGTGATTATCACAGACCACCATGATGTGGCGGGTGAGCTGCCGGAGGCGGTGGCGGTGGTGAATCCGAAACGCAAGGACAGCCGGTATCCTTTTCGTAATTTGTCGGGGGTGGGAGTGGCTTTCAAGTTGGTGTTGGCTTTGCAGAAGCAGTTGGAGGGATTGCCGAGCGGGCAGGAGAAGTGGCTGTTGGATCTTGTGGCGTTGGGGACGATTTGCGACCAGATGGAGCTGACGGGCGAAAATCGCACGTATGTTTTTTATGGGTTGAAAGTGCTCGAAAAGACCCGACGGGCGGGCTTAAGAGCTTTGAAAGAAGTGGTGAAAGTGAACAAAATGTCTTCTTTTGCGGTGGGATTTTTGCTTGGCCCGCGAATTAATGCGGCGGGGCGGATGAGCAGTCCGAGGTTGGCTTTGGAGTTGTTGACCGTGAAGAGTAAGAGCGAGGCGATGGGGTTGGCGCAAGAAGTGGACGAGTTGAACGCCGAGCGGCGCAACATGCAAGAGGAGGCGTTGAAGTTCATTGAACAGCAACAGATTGATGAGCAGGAGGATGTGGTGTTTGTGCACAAGGCGGATTGGCATGAGGGGGTGATTGGGATTATCGCGTCGAAAGTGGTGGAGAAATACCAAAAACCGGCGTTTGTGTTCACGGGGGAAGATGAGTTGAAGTGTTCGGCGCGCAGTTTTGGTGATTTTTCGGTGGCGGAGGCGATTTTTCACGCCAAAAAGCTGTTGATAAAAGGCGGCGGGCATGCCGGAGCGGGCGGACTGACAATCAAGAGCAAGCATTTTTTGACTTTGAAGAAGATGACGGGAGAGTTTTATCAATCTTTGAAGCTTGCCAACCAGCAAAAGTTTTTTGATGTGCGGGCGGAGATTGAGACGGCGGAGTTGGCGCCACTAAGCGAGGCGTTTTTGGCGGAATTGGAGCTGCTTGCGCCGTTTGGCGAGGGGAATCCGGAGCCGGTGATTTTGTTGAAAGATGTGTTGGTTTTGGATGTGCGGGGGATGGGGACGGAAAACCAACATCTCAAACTGACCGTGCGGGGCAGGGATGGCGTAATCTTGAAATTGGTGGCTTTTTTTGCGCCGAAAGCGTGGTTTGTGGCGGAGGGCGAGCCGGTGCGGGCGTGGGTGACGCTGATAGAAAACAAGTGGAATGGCGTGACGACGGTGGAAGCGCGGATTTTGAAACTGGAAGCCACCGGCGATGTGTGATATGATGGGTGGGACATGGGTTTATTAGAAAAAATCTGCAGATATGAGTTCATTCCGTATAATATTATTCGGATTTCCGCGCCCAGTTTGTTGGGTAATGTGAAATTGTTTGAGGAGCTGACGGGGTTGGAGGTAATGCCGGTGTTGAAGGCCAATGCTTATGGGCATGGTTTGAAAGAGGTGGCGGAGATTTTGAATCAAGCCAAGCGAGTCAAGATGGTGGTGGTGGACGGGTATTTTGAGGCGAACAAGTTGCAGATGGCGACGAACAAGCGGGTGCTGGTGATGAACCCCACCACTTTGCACAATATGCGGTTGGCGAACCGGCACAAGATGTCGTTTGTGGTGGCGGATTTGGACGATTTGAAAGAGTTGGCGAAATCGCGGTTCCACATCAAGATACATTTGAAAATCAACACGGGGATGAACCGATTGGGGCTGTTGGAGGCGGAGGTGCCGAAAGCCTTGAAGATTTTGCAAGGGGCGTCGCGGTTGAAGTTGGAGGGGGTGATGACGCATTTGTATGACGCGTTGGCGCTTGACAACGCGGTTTCTTTGCAACAGGTGGAGATATTTGACCGAGTGGTGCAACAGGTTTTGGACGCGGGATTTTCCCCATCCATCATTCATTGCGCGGCATCGGCGGGCAGCGTGAAAGTGAAAAGCAAGTTTGCGACGGCGGTGCGAATTGGGCTTGGGGTGTATGGGATTAACCCTTTGGCGCCACAGGATCCCCAGTTTCACAAATTGAAAGATTTGAAACCGGTGCTCAAGATGACCTCGACCATCATGCACACGATTGATTTGAAAAAGGGCGATAAGGTGGGATATGAGGGGACGTTTGTGGCGGACGGCCCAATGCGGATTGGGGTGATACCGATGGGATATTATGAGGCAATTCCGCGCGATTTGTCCAACAAGTTGGATTTTGTGGGGCGGATTTGCATGAACATGGCGATGGTGGATATCAGCAAGACTAATTTCAAGAAGGGCGACGAAGTGACGATTTTCAGCAATAAAAACACCGACAAGAACTCAATCAGCGCCATTTATCGGGAGTTTGGGCTGTATCCGCACGATGTTTTGGTGCACATATCGGATACTATGCGACGGGAAATTGATTTTAGCGGCTGATAATTGGAAAAAAATCGTTCACATCTGCAAGCCTAATGTGAACGTTTTTTGTAAAATCGTTCACATCTGCATGTTGAATGTGAACAGTTTTAATAATCACCATCGCAAACAAAAAACTTGAAAAAGTATTGCGCGGGGTGGGGGTGGTATGTTATACTACTTATAGTTAGTTAAGGTTAAGTAAGAATTGGAGGGGGTACCAGTGTTATGTTCAGGAGAGAGAGAGAGAGAGAGACGGCGCGCGCCGCGTAGAGTCATTTAAGAGAGTACGCCCCTTTAGGGCGAAACATCTCAGTTTATCCAAACCTCCCAAATACTCCAAACCTCTTGTTTTGGTTGCGTCAATTGTTCTGGTTGGCGCTCTGACTTTTGTGTTTTATCGCTCCCTCGCCCCCACTGAAGCTGCAACAAGCAACATAACTGTCATCAACAACAACCAAACCCTCACCACCACCCAAGATACCAATATCACCACCATCACCCGCACCTCCGAAGTCAACGTCAAAGACACTTCCGCCACCCACGGCTACACCCTCACCGCCCAAATCTCCGCCAACAACCTCACCGGCGCCACCATCACCGTAGGCAGTGACACCTCTTCTGAATGTCCCAAAACCACACCCTGCGCCCTTTCTTCCACGCCCACCAATATTCTCATCACAACCAACAACAACGCCACAACCACCAACGGTGAAACCACCACCTTTGAAGTCGTCATCACCATCCCCGCAAACTCCAACATCGGTGCCTATACCCTTGACATCGCCTATGACGAAACCGCAAATCTAGCCCCCACCACCCTGAGCGGCTGGGTCAAATCCACCACCGCCCTCACAGGAGCTAGCGCAACCAACATCACCGTCGACAAAGACGCCAACATGCTCCCAGTAGTCTATAACACCGACCTTGCCACAGCCAACACCGAATGGGCAAACTACGACAACAAGAAATGGGCAAACGCACTCACGCTTGTCAACAACAAAACCAGCCTCAACTCATACGACCAAGATGGGACTAGACACACTGATGGCAGTGGACAATATACGCCACTAGAATACTACAAAGACCACGCCCCGATTGGCACAGAAGTCTCAGAAGACGACATTCTCGGCTACTGGACCTACATCCCGAGATACAAATATCAGGTTACAAGATACAACGCTACCAACGACAACACCAACTACCGCACCCAAACCCCATTCAACATCACTTTCCAAAAAACCACTGACCCCAAAGCCACCCCGACTGCCTACACCGGCACTGGCGATTACCAAACCAACGTGGGAGCAGACAACGCCTGGGCAACCCACCCCGCCTTCACCGTCGGCAGCACTGAACTCAGCGGTTTCTGGTACGGCAAATTTGAAAGCTCCAGAAGCGACAACTATTATTGCCACACCACCTCTTGCAATGGAGGTAGCAGTACCAATGATACTGGTGTTCCTCTAAACACTACCAGCCTCTACGCCACCATCAAACCAAACTATGCCCCCGCCACCCATCAAAAAGTTTCCATCCAATACCTCTCCGCCGAATACATCAAAACCGCCCACAACCTAAGTAACCAAAACACCCACATGAGCACCAACAATCACTGGGGAGCAGCCACCTACCTTAGCACCTCAACCTATGGAGTGGGAGACGAAACCTGCACTGACACCACCTGTTCCACCAACTTCAAGAAGACCTACAACAATGGCTACTACAATAATAGTATCTCTTCCAACCAAACCTGCTCCACCACCCCAGTCACATTAGACGTCTCCACCACCGCCACCGGTTGCCGCTACATTACTGGCGCCGGTCCAGTCGCCACGCACTCTGATAGCCTCAGTAAAACCCTCTACCAATACCACACCACCATCGGGCAACAAGCCTCCACGACAGGGAACATCTACGGCATCTACGACATGGCAGGAGGCACCTACGAATACCAAATGGCAGTCTATACCGACAGTAATGGTGACCCCCGCACCGGCAATTCTACCTCCCAAAACTCCGGTTTTACGGTTGACGGCACTTCCGCTGGCATTTGTTACAGTAGCACCAGCCCATACTCCACAGCCTGTACAGTAACTAATCCAATTCAATTCCCCGCTAATCAATATCTAAATACATACAACCAAAGCAACCCATTCACTGCCCCGACATCATCTTACACGAACAACAATTACTGCACTTACGCAACCTGTGGTGGTCAAGCCTTGCATGAGACCAAAGCAGTTCAGTCCCTTTCAGGCAACGTTCTGTCTTGGGGCGAAGATTACTCGGGCTTCGTGTACGTGCTCAGCCCGTGGTTCGCCCGTGGGGGCAGCGCCCTCGTTGGGTCGAACGCTGGTTTGTGGGACTCGAACGGCGGGGGCGGGGACGCGAACAACTACGGTTGGCGGGCGGTCGCCGGCGCATATTAGCATAGGTAGGGCAACAAGCCCTACCTATGTCTAATAGGCTTTAGAACTAGTAACAAAACAGGGGCAAAATCTACGATTTTGCCCCACTCGCGCGGTCGCCTGAAGAGCGACCGCGCCGGATTTTTTGTGGTTCACTCCTCCTCATCAGTCAAGAACGACTTCAATATCTCCCAAATGTGGTTTTTGTCCTGCTGGGTAGCATAACAATCCATACAGTCGGGGTGAAAATCCTTCTTGTGTTCCGGACATTCCACCACTAAGCCAAAGAACTCAGCACAGATACTCTGGAATATCGTGTCCTGATAATTCTGGCTGTTGGCGTGCGAGACGTGCGCCCGCCAACTTTGCAAACTCTTCAAGAACTCCTCCTTGTCACCGTTTTTGGTAGGGGGACTGTCCCCCGTCAAAGGAAAAGATGTTCTAATAGCCAACAGCAAGGTCTGACCCTCAACAGGGGTGAAAATTTGCAATCTACAAAAATTGCCGAAAAATCCGAAAAAGAAAAAGAGGCGGAAAAAGCCAAAGAGCGGTTTGTGCTAAGCATTGACATCAAAAATCGTACCAATGATGTGACTATTGGCATTCCGATTGGCAATTATATCTCGCAGCAAGCTCAAGATTAAGGAGATTATATGTACTCGGGAAAAAGCCCGAAACCACCCAGAAACGCCACGAAACGAGCCAAGCCACAACCACCGAAAACCGAAAGCCGAGCTCACGCCACAATCACTAAAACGAACCCAAGACCACCCGAAAGCCTATGTTGTTGTTGGCATTGCCGTTGTTGTTGTTCGAGGCAAACAAACCGGCGTTCGAGCCATTGTTCGCGTTGCCACCGCGTTCAAACCACGGATTGCTGGAATTCACAAAGTTCGAGTAGTCCGAGCCCCACGACTGATCGTTGGACGAAACGGACTGGGTCGAACCGACACCTTTTTTATTATACTCCACGCGGTGGGTTTTGGGGAGTGTGCGTATAAGCACGACCATCATGATGATGAAGAACAATAACTTCGCAACAGCCTGCTCTCTAAGTAATTTTTTTGCTAAAGTCGTCTACTATAAAGCTACTATAAAATTTTTAAGGGTGCGCCGACTCCTGTTAAAAGTGCCTACTATAAAGCTACTATAAAATTTTATAGTACTGTGCCACGCCCAAATCATAAAATCAATATTCATAAGTAGCACTAACATTACTACAGCGACGTCTGCGTATGGTGAACCTGTGGTGGTTGCGTCTTTCACGAAGCCAAAACAACCCAGTCCGGGTGGGTTAGGGTCTGACCTTATGACTTTTTGTGATAAATAGTTGATAATAACATAAAAATCTGGTAGACTTGGAATATTATGGCAATACAAGTAACAAGAAAAGATCAGAGAGAGGCTAATGAGAACATCATTCGCCGGTTTAACCGCAAGGTTTTGCAAAGCGGACTTTTGACGGACGCAAAAGCGGGACTAAGGTTTTCCAAACCCATCAGCAAGCGTGACAGGCGGAAAAAAGCGATTATCCGCGACGCGCGAAAACTGGAAAAGACGGAAAAAATTAAGTTGGGATTGAGGTAGGCATGTCTTTGAAAGCGGCGGTAGGGGCTGGATTGAAAGAGGCGATGTTGTCCGGCGACAAGAATGCGGTGAATGCCCTGCGGGGGCTGAAAGCGGCGATTTTGGATCGCGAAGTGGCACTTGGCGTGCGCGAGGATGGGCTCAGTGACGCGGAAATTGAGAAAATTATCGCGAAAGAGGTGAAAAAGCGCAAAGAAAGCGTGGAAGTTTATCGCGCGAACAACCGTCCGGAATTGACGGAAAGCGAGGAGGAAGAGATTCAGGTTTTGGAGAAATATTTGCCAAAACAACTGAGCGAGGCGGAGCTTGCGGCGATTGTGCAAGAGGTGATAGCGGCGTTTGGCGAGGCTTCAGACAAGGATATGGGCAAGATCATTGGGTTGGTCAAGGCGAAAGTTGGCGGGGCGGCTGACGGGGCGGCGGTGGCAAGGTTGGTAAAAGATAATTTGCAATGAAAACCATAGGTTTATTCGGGCCGGCAGGCAGCGGCAAGAGTTCGCAAGGGCAGAGGTTGGCGAGCTTTGACGGTTGGGTATGGATTAGCACGGGGGAGCTATTGCGCAAGGATGGAAATGAGGAGATTTTGCGGCAGCTTGCGACCAGTAAATTGATTGATGATGAATATGTGACAGGGCTGTTGGTGGCGGAATTGGAAAAGGCGAGGGCTGAGCATGTTCAAGTGGCGGTGATTGACGGGTATCCCAGAACGGCTCGGCAAGTTGGTTTGATGGTGGAGCACGATTTGAAAATGGACGTGGCGTTGCTCATTGAGCTTACGTTTGAGGAGGCTTGGGAAAGGATTCAACTGCGCGGCAGAGAGACGGACAACGAGGCGGTGGCGCGGGAGCGTTTTGAAGTGTATGAACAAAATATGTATTCAATCCGCACACTACTTGAGGAACAGGGAACAAGATTTGTGGATATTGATGGCGCGGGGTCGGTTGAAACGGTGGCAGAAAGAATTGAACAAATATTGACAGAAAGCGGGTTAAGATGAACAAAACACTTGAACAAATCGAAGCGCAGCGGCAGGGGGGTAAAATTATGGCGGAGATTTTTCGAGAGTTGCGGGAAAAAGCGCGGGCTGGCGTTAATGAGTTGGCGTTAAATGATTTTGTGGCGGAGGAAATCATCCGACAGGGCGCGACGGCATCGTATTTGGAGCAGGCGGACAATTTTTCAGGGGTGATTTGTATTTCGGTGAATGATGAGCTGATTCATGGTCTGCCGGAAGATAATATTTTGCAAAATGGCGACAAGGTGAGTTTTGATTTGACAATCGGTTATCACGGAATGTGCGTGGACAGCGCTTTCACTATGGTGATTGGCGGCAAGATGACGGCGGCGCAAAAACACTTGATTTCGGCGACGGAGCAGAGTTTTTGGGCGGGGATTAAGGGCATTAAGGCTGGATCGACGACGGGGGATATTGGGTTTGAGGTGGAAAAAGTGTTGAATCGGGCGAAATTGGGGATTATCAGGGAATATATTGGGCACGGCATTGGCGAAAAAATCCACGAACCACCGGAGGTGCCGAATTATGGAAAAAAAGGAACGGGCGCGATTTTGAAAGCTGGGGATACGATTTGTGTGGAGCCGATGACGTCGCTGGGCAGCCCCAAAACAGTGGTGGGGAGCGATGGTTGGACGGTGTTTTTGAAGGACGGCAGCTTGGGCGCGCATTACGAACATACGGTTTTGATTACGGAAAAAGGCGTTGAGGTATTGACAAGATAGCGGCTTAGCATTAACATAATAGTATGGAAGAAGCCCCAAAACATGCTGTTGGTATCGATATAGGCACAAGTTCTGTGCGGGTGATTGTGGCGAGTATCAGCGGGCAGAAAAAACCGGTGATTGTCGGGCACAAGGAAGTTGAAAATAGTGGCATGCGCAAAGGGATGGTGGTGAATCTGGAGGGGCCGGCGAAAGCGATTGACGCGGCTTTGCTTGACGCGGAGAAGATGAGCGGATATCGAGTGGATTCAGCAGTGGTGAACGTGAACGGGGCGCATATTTTGTGCACGCGCACGAATGGCATGATTGCGGTGGGGGCGATGGATCACGAAATTACAGCGGAGGACGTGCGGCGAGTGGAAGACATGGCGACCACGACTGGCGAGATTCCTGCCAATCGTGAGGTGTTGGCACTGATTCCTTATGGTTATCGTTTGGACGGACAGGGCGGCATTAAGAATCCGATTGGCATGAATGGCACGCGATTGGAGATGAACGCGGGTGTGGTTTCAGGGTTGACGCCGTTGTGTCAAAATGTGCGCAAGACGGCGGAACTGTCGGGGGTGTTTGCCAGAAAGTTGGTGGCAAGCTCGGTGGCGGCAGCGAATGCTGTGCTGACGGAAAAACAAATGGAAAATGGCGTGGCGGTGATTGATTTTGGGTTTGCCACGACCTCGATTGCGATTTTTGAAGAGGGCGATTTGCAATGGGTGAGCGTGGTGCCGCTCGGCAGCAACAATGTGACGAATGATTTGGCGATTTGTCTGCAAACTTCTCCGGAAGTGGCGGAGGATTTGAAACGGCGCGTGTCGGCGACTGGCGACGGGGATAGCGATGAAATTGCGATTGGCAAAAACCGGACTGAGAACCGGTTCAAAAAGACGGATATTCAAGAGGTGATTGGGGCGCGGTTGGATGAGATTTTCGATTTGGTGCGCAAGGAGTTCAAAAAAGCGGGATATGACCGGAGATTGCCGGAGGGAGTGGTGTTGGTCGGTGGGGGCGCGAAATTGCGCGACATTGATGTTTATGCCAAAACGCGGTTGGAGTTGGCGGTGAAAATCGGCACGCCGATGGGATTGTCCGGCACGTTGGGCGCGGTGGCCAAGCCGGAGTTTGCGACGGCGATTGGACTCGCGTTTGAGGACATATTAACAGAGAACGTGGCTGAACAAAAACGTGGTGCAAAAAGTGGCGGCGGGTTGTTCAAAAAAATTTGGGCAAAAATCACAAAAATCTAGTTTTATTTTTTATTGAACAGGTGTATAATTATTTTATATAAATGGAGGTACTATGCCTGAAATAAAGCCAGATGAAGTTGAAAAGTTTGCCAGCATTAAGGTTATCGGTATTGGTGGCGCCGGTGGATCCGCGGTAAACAGAATGAAAGAAGCTAATTTAAGGGGTGTGGAGTTCATTGCCATGAACACCGATGCGCAAGCTTTACACAATTCCCGAGCGGATCGCACGGTGCACCTTGGACAGAAGATTACCGGCGGCTTGGGTGCTGGTGCAGACCCGATGGTCGGCGAACAGGCGGCGGAAGAGTCACGGGAGGACATCAGGCAAGCCTTAGAGGGCGCGGACATGGCGTTCATCACGATTGGCGCCGGCGGTGGCACCGGATCGGGCGCGGGGCATATCGTGGCGGAAGAGGCGCGCAAGATGGGGGTTTTGACAGTGGGGGTGGCGACGCGACCGTTCACTTTTGAGGGGGCGAAACGCCGTGCGAATGCCGATTGGGCGATTGACAAGTTGCGCCACGAGGTGGACACCTTGATTACAATTCCCAACGACCGCCTGTTGCAGACGATTGACCCCAAGACGCGCCTGGAAGACACGTTCAAGATTGCGGATGACGTGTTGCGACAGGGCGTGCAGGGCATTTCGGAGCTGATTACTGAACATAGTTTGATTAATTTGGACTTTGCGGATGTGCAGACCGTGATGAAAAACGCGGGGTCGGCACTGATGGGTATCGGTCGGGCTAATGGAGAAAATCGCGCGGTGCAAGCGGCGGAGCAAGCGATTGAGTCACCTCTGGTTGAAGTGTCGATTGATGGGGCGAAAGGTGTGCTGTTCAACGTGATTGGCGGCGCGGACATGAGTATGAGCGAGATTCAAGAGGCGGCGGAAGTGATTACAAATTCGGTGGCGGAGGATGCAAATATTATTTTCGGAGCGACTATTCGTCCGGAATTGGATGACGAGTTGATTGTGACGGTGATTGCGACGGGGTTTGATGTGGACTATGACGGTCGGAGCACCAAAGAGGCGGTGAGTGTGGCGATGCCAGAACCAGTGAGAGAGCCGGAGTTGGAGCCGGCGGTGGTAGCAGAAAACACTATTGCTGAGGACGGCAATTGGGTGAGCGACCCGATAGCGACCAGCGATTTTGTGAACGGGCACCACAATCCGACGGATATCACGATGGAAGAGTCAATGAATCAGGTGTTGGAGAATGATGATGACGACATCCCAGCGCTGCTGAAAAACCGCATGAAAAATCAAGCTGACCAGAATAAGGTTTGAGGTTGATAGCATGAATCCGGTGTATAAGATTGGGGACAGCAAGGTGATTGAGTCGCGCGAAAGTAATGACGGCATGATGATCCGGCGGCGGCGCGAGACGTTGGATGGCAAGTTTCGGTTCACAACTTATGAGCGGATTGAGAGGCCGGCGATTATTGTGCTGAAACAGAGCGGGCAAAAGGAGTTGTTCGACAGAGGCAAACTGCTGAATGCAATTCGGAAATCGGTGGGGAAGTTTTTTGAGTCGGAGTTGGAAGTGGAAGATGTGGTGAGCAAGGTGGAAGACGCGGTTTATATGTTGGGCGAAGAAGAGATAAAGTCGAAAGTGATTGGCGAAAAAGTGTTGGAGGTGTTGGCGGAGGCGAACGAAGTGGCTTATGTGCGGTTTGCGAGCGTGTTTCGAGAGTTCAAGAGTTTGGGTGAGTTTGAGCGGATTTTAACAGAGGTACAGAGGAAAAAAGGGAACTCAAAAACCATCCCTGACAAAGAGGGTATATGAATTATAGCATAAGCGAAATAAAAAATCAAGATAGGGGGTAAAATGAGGGCAGTAGCAATTTTTTATAATAACAGGGATTATACGCGGACGGTGTTAGATTATATTGAGGACATCCGGCGGCAGACGGGGCACGAGTTTGAGGTTTTGGATCCGGAAACGAAAGAGGGGGACGATTTTGCGAAAGCGTATGAGATTGTGGATTATCCGACGGTGATTTTTTTGGAGGATGACGGGCGGGTTGGTTTTTGCAAGACGGGGTTGCCTTTGCCTTTGATTAATGAGGTGGAGTATTATTTCAGCGCTGGGGTTTAGAGAGAGAAAGAGGTTGGTCTGTTGTTGGCGGTGGTGGGTTTCTGTCTATTGGGGGTTCTATTGCCGGTCTCGTTGGTGCAATACTTTTGTTGGTGCAAGTTTCTTGCCGGTCTTGTTGCACAACCACCCACATTCACAGGTACAGAACCGTGCCAGCCGGCCGTTGCCGGTGGCAGTCGGCTCCTCGCTTCAATCTGTCGTCACAGATTGAAGAGCCCTGTGAAGTGGGGGTTGGTGCCAACAAGACCTTGATGGGGGTTAGTCAAGTTTTTTTAGTGTTTTGCGATTTAAAAACTCCCATCTGTCCCAACAGAAAAGCTAGCTAATAGTAATTGCTTGGGCATTGTCCCCTTGAGGGGGTGGGGGTAGATGGCAGGAGTATTACCACCAATAACTTCAAAACTCATCCTCAAGAAACCCCAACGTTGGTATGACCAAGAATTATCTATTAGTAGCTTTTCGTCCATAACGAAACCCAACAAGTCAATCAACAACCTCAATATCAAGTAGCTTTTCGTCTGCGACGAAATCGCTGGAGTTGAAGAGGAGTGGTTTGCAAAAAATGTTGGGGTCATGTATGCTTGAGGTAAGATTGTCGCCGGCGGTTGTTGGTCGCGGGTTGGGGGTGGATGGGTGTTGTAAAAATTACAACATTCCAGAAATAAAGGTTAAAGAGGAGCTTGTATGATGGGGAAGAAGAAGGTTTTGATAGCGACAACGAATGCGGGGAAGATTGCGGCGACGAAGTTGGTGCTGGGGAAGTTGGGTTGGGAAGCGCTGAGTTTTGCGGATTTGGGGTTGGATTTGGCGGAGCCGGAGGAAACGAAGTTGACGGCGGAGGAGATTGCGCTGGAGAAGGCTGTGAGGTACGCCGAGCAGTATCGGGATTTGCCGGTGTTGGCACGGGACGATACGGTGAGGTTGCTGGGGGTGGACGAGGAGGATGACCCCAAGAACCACAACAAGGAGTTTGTGGCACGGCGGGCTGGGGAGTACAGTGATGAGAATGGCGAGAAAGTTTTTGCGGAGGTGGCGAGGAAATATGGCAGGGAAGTGGATTTTGTGTTTGATTGGGGTTATGGTTTGGCTTGGTGGGAGGGCGGAAAGATTAAGGCGGTTTCGGGGCTGGCTAGGACGGACGGCAAGTTGGTGGATGTGCCCTGTGGGAAGATGATTGAGGGGTTTTGTTTTTCGGCGATTTGCAAGGTTGAGGTGGATGGTGTTTGGCGATATGATTCGGAGTTGTCGGAGGCGGAGAATTGGCGGGCTTATTGGGACAAGCAGGGCGAGGTGATGGGACGGTTGTTGGCGGAGTATGAGGGGTCAGAGGTGGCGGGAATTGATGACAAAACTAATTTGGAGGAAATAAAATGAAAGGAGGAGGAATGAAAATCACTACTGAGCGGCTGGTGTTGGCGCCATCGAAATTGAGTGACGCAGCAGAGATTTTGGCGGGTTACACCAAAAAGGTCGCAACTTATACACGGTCGAAGCCGTCAGAAAGCGTTGAGGAAGTTGAGGCGTGGCTGGCGCCAGCTATTCAGGCAACTCGGGCGGGGACAAACCTGCAAATTACGATTCGAGACAGGGCGACGGGCGAGTTTATTGGGCTTGGCGGGGTGCATCATCTTGACACACGGACGCCGGAGTTTGGGATTTGGACAAAAGAGGCGGCGTGGGGCAATAAATACGGGCGAGAGGCGGTGGCTGGGCTGGAGGATTGGGCTCAAGCCAATTTGGAGTTTGATTATTTGAAATACTCCGTAGTCAAGGAAAATGTCCCCAGTCACAAAATTGCGGAGGCTTTGGGTGGGGTGATGGTGAGTGAATATAAGGAGAATAATTGGCGGGGTGAGGTGGATATAGTGGAATATCGGATTTATCCGAAGAAAGGAGAAAAATGAAAAGTGTAGTACTGTGCGGGAGCACACGGTTTAAGCCGGAGATTCGCAGGTTTGCCAGTGAGTTGAAGAACTTGGGTGTGGTGGTTTTTGAGCCACATTTGCACCGAGAAAGCGAGGAGGCGTGGGCGAGTTTGCCGGCGGATTATCAGAAGTTTGTGGCGCTGGGGCTGACCTTTGACCATTTTCAGAAAATCCGCACTGGCGACGTGGTGTTTATTTATAATAAAAATGGTTATATGGGGAATAGTTGCACTTTGGAGCTGGGGTTTGCGGTTGCGGCAAACAAGCCGATTTATGCTTTGGCGCACGACAAAGACGAAATATGTCGGGACAGTTTGATAAAAGAGGTCGTGAAAACGCCGAGCGAGCTTGTGGAGAGGTTGAAGTGATGGCGGAAAAAGTTTGCGACCACACCAGCGTCGGAATGGTGGTGTGGCGGGGCGATGAGGTGTTGCTGATTGAGCGCAAAAAGCCGCCGTTTGGTTGGGCGGCGCCGGCGGGGCACGTGGACGGGGACGAGAGTTTTGAGGTCGCAGCGAGGCGTGAGCTGGAGGAAGAGGTCGGGCTAGTGGCGGGCGCTCTGCGGCTGTGTTTGGAACAGCGCATAGACAATCCTTGTCGTCGGGTCGGCGACACTTGGCACCACTGGAAAGTTTATGAGGTGGAGGTGACGGGCGACATCAAGGCGAGCGCCGACGAGGTCAAAAATTACAGATTTGTCGATAAAGCAACTTTGCAGCAGCTGATAAATCGGACGAAAGAGTTTCAGGCGGGCAAAATATCAGAGGAGGAGTGGTGTGAAAACCCTGGGATGGAGCCGGTTTGGGCGTATATTTTTGGCAAAATTACGGATGGGGATGAAACGGGCGTATAATATAAATCATAGTAAATCATAGGAGGAAAATGAAACTCATCAAAAAAATTAAAAGTCCAGATTTTGACCGGACGGAAGAAAATGTTCGGATTCGTGAGGCGGTGCGGGCGATTTTGTTGGACGAAGGCGGTCGTGTCGGGATGATTTTTGCGAAAAATGGCGGATTTTACAAGTTGCCGGGGGGGGGTATTGACGTGAATGAGTCGAAAGAGGTGGCTTTAGCACGGGAAATTATTGAGGAGACTGGATATGAAAGTGAGATTATTCGGGATGTTGGGTATACGATTGAGGAATATCCGAGAATGAAAAAGCGCAATTGTTGTATGATAGGCAAGTCGTATGTTTATGTTGCACGAGCCACGAAGTTTGTGGGCCGCAATTTGATGGAGGATGAAATGGCTGATGGTTTTGAGTTTGGCTGGGTTGAGAGTGTTCCAAGGGCGATTAAGTTGATTGATGATGCGCAGATTATGGAAACGGAGTTTACGGAAGAAGCGGCGATAAGGATGATTGAAGAGCGTGAAAAAGCGATTTTGGAGTTTTATGAGAAGGAGGAAAATGAAAATCACAAAATATAATCATTCGTGTTTTTATCTTGAGAAAGATGGGCGGGGGCTGTTGTTCGATCCGGTGGAGTATACGGACGAGTTGCCGGCGTTTGATAATATTGACGCAGTGGTGGTGACGCATTTGCACGGCGACCATTTTCAGCCGGAGGTTTTGGCCTCGGTGCGGGCGGTGTTTTATGATGCCGAGAAGAAGATGGTGAAGATTGGGGCGAGGGTGCGGGTGCGGGATGAGAGCGACAGGGTGACGATGAGCTATAAGCAGACGGCGGATGATTCTTTGACGGGGACGAAAGAGATTTGTTTGGTGGTGGATGATTATGATAAGGCGGTGGATTTTTTGAAACAGATTGGGATGGTTCAGAAATCGACGGAGGAAACTCGGCGGGAAAGTTGGACTTTGGACGGGGCAGAAATCGAGCTGGATGAGTGGCCTTGGCTGCCGGCTTTTGTGGAGGTGGAGACTGAAAATGAGGCGGATATGGGGAAAATCGCTGACAAATTAGGGTTGAAAATGTCGGAGGCGATGCACGGCTCGGTGGATATTGTTTATGAAAAATATTACGCCGTGACGTGTGACGAGGTTAACGCTTGGCCGGAGATTCGATTTGGTGCGGTGCCAGAGTGGCTGGAGAGAAAAAGGAGGAAAATATGAATAAGCAAATTGTGATTTATCAGGGGAAGAACGGCGAGATTAAGTTTGACGCTGGTTATCAAGGGGAGACGATTTGGGTGGCTAATCAGCAGATTGCCGATTTGTTTGGAATTGACCGGACAGGTGTGTTGCGACATATTAGGAATATATACAAAACTGGCGAGTTGTCGGAGAAGGCAACTTGTGCAAAAATTGCACAAGTTCAGGTTGAAGGTAGCCGAAAAGTTGAACGTCAGATTGAAGTTTACAATGAAAAGGAGGCGAAATGAAAATTACTTATCTTGGGACTGGCACGTATGGTGCTGATGATAGGGCGTTGACTAGTTTTTTGGTCAATGATGAGTTGTTGCTTGATGTTGGTAGTGGCACGATTAGGCAACTTCAGATGCTTGGTAAAGATTTAGCGAAAATAAATACGATTATTATTACTCATTATCACCCTGATCATTTCTCAGATGTTTTGAGTTTTTTAGTGAGGCGTAAAGTTAACAAAATCACATCTCAATTAACGATTGTCGGCCCGAAAAATATTAGAAGCATGACCGTTCAGATGATAAAAAATTATGGTTCGGATATTTTTACTACGGCTGACGAAATAGAGGAAATCGGTATAGATTTTGTCGAGCTGGTTGATAGCGAGAAAGAAGTCAATGGATATAAAATCATATCCAGAACGGCTAAGCATGGCGAGTGTAGGCCAGCAAGTTGTTATCAAATAAATCAGGTTAGTTTTAGTGGCGATTCTACTCGTTGTGTTGGACTGGACGAAATTATTAGAAGTTCATCACAGGCGTTTCTTGACTCAACTAAAAATTTGCCGTCTGATGACACTCATTTAAATATCGGTGGCGTTTTAGAATATGCTGAGCAATACCCGAACAAGAAATTTTATTTAATTCATCGTGGTGATTATGATTTACCTGACTTACCGTCAAATGCTTTCGCTCCAGATGATGGTGATGAGATAAAGATAGAGGAGGCAAAATGAACAACCAGCTAAAAAAATTTTTAATCGAGGCGAAAAAGCAGACTTATGCCAACCAAAATGTTGAAAAAGTCGCCAGCTTGCGGCCGTTTTCTGAGGATTATCATTATGAGGCGGAAATTGACGGTGTGAAAATGGTTTATCACGACACTTATTTTGGTGGTGAGAAGTTTATCGGCGAGGAGGTGGTTTATGCTGGCGAGGGGCGACCGGTTTGGGGGATGAATTATTATGGCGTGGCGCTGGACGAGAACTTGACGGAAGAGGCGATGGATAAGGCTCTTCGGCCGGCGTTGATGAAGGCCGGCGAAGATACCGCAATTTTGCCGCTGCGTGGACCACGTGAGTTCGTAAACGGCGATTACCGATATACTTTTTCAGTCGAGGGCGACCTTGACTATTTCACTGGCGTGGAGGAAATTAGTAAGGGCGGCGAGATAGTTTATAGACTTTATTGTCACGGAGGGGTTATAAAATGATTGAGTCGGTGGCGTTTAGTGTGATGGATAGGATTAAAAATAAGGAGGAAAAATGAAATTATTACTAACATCAGCAGGCATAACGAACAAAACTATTGAAAATGAACTGAAACGCTTGCTCGGCAAAAGTTTTGACGGCGTGAGGTTGTTTTTTTGCACATCGGCATCCAATTGGGAGGGTGGCGAGATGAACTTTTGGCTGATTAATGACTTGTTTTTGCTTGATAAATATGGGTTCAAGATTGATATTTGTGACATCAACGGCATTGGTATTGATAATTTTTTGCCGAGGATGGAGGCGGCGGAGGTATTGTATTTTGAGGGTGGAAACACGCAGTGGTTGCGAAAATGTATCAAGGACTCGGGGCTGGAAGAGCATTTGCCAAAACTGCTGAAGAGCAAGGTCTGGGTGGGTGCGAGCGCCGGAAGTTGCGTGCTTTGCCCGACGGTGATGAACAGCGCACAGGATTTGTTTGACGAGAATGTTGATGAGTTTGGCGGAAAGGGGTTGGGGTTGGTGGATTTTCAATTTGTGCCGCATATGAATAATGACTGGTATGAGAAAGTGAACCGAGATAATTTGCAAAGTGCTTTGAAGAATCTGAGGCAGATTGACGGGAAAAAGTTGTATGCGGTGGACGACGAGGGTGCAGTGAGTGTGGATGGTGACAGGGTGGCGGTTGTTTCGGAGGGGGAGTGGCTGGAGGAGAGTATTGGGGAGGCGGAACCAAGCACGAAAATTGAAGATGGCGAACAATGAAAGACCAACAAACAATCGTCAACAACGCACGGGATTATTACAGCAGGTTTGGGACGTGGTTTGGATATACGTTGGTTTTGGGGCGGGCGCAGCATTTTGGGCGATATAATGCTGAGCACCGGACGGAGAAATTAGCGCAGCGGAACGCTCTGGAGCAATTTGCGCGGGTTTTGGCGCCGAGAAAAAGCGACAAGATTTTGGATGCGGGCTGTGGGCAGGGCGTGGTGGCGCATTATTTGGCGGAGCATTACGAGGCTGAGGTGACGGGGATTACGGTCACGCCGCACGAAGTTGATGTGGCGACGAAGTTGGCACGGCACAGGTCTTTGCGAGGCACGACGCAGTTCGAACTGGGTGATTTTGAGAAGTTGCGGTTCAAGGACGGGACTTTTGATAAAGTTTTCACTTATGAAACGCTGGCACACGCCCAGGATGTGGAGCGAGCGGCGAAAGAGTTATTCAGAGTTTTGAAATCGGGCGGCAAGGCGGTTTTTGTGGAGTATGAATGGGATTATGACAAGTTTACGGCGGAGTATCAAAAAACTTTCGATTTTGTCTGTAAATATTGGGGCGGTTTCGGCGTGCGGCAATTTGGCAAGGGCGAGTTTGCGAAAAAGTTGCGTAAAGCCGGCTTTGTGAAAATCTCTGAACTCGACGTCACGGCGGAAGTGCGCCCGTCAATGAAGCGAGTGAAAAAGTTGACCGCACCGCTAAGGTTTTTGGTCGGCTGGAACGAACATTTGGCGAAACATTTTGCCAATAATGCGGGCGGGAACTTTTATGAGGATGCGGTGGCGCTTAGGGCGTTTCGGTATAAGGTTTATGTGGCGAGGAAAGAGGCGAAATGACAAAGTTTTATTACGGCAAAAAAGGTAAATTGGTGCGGGACAAAATCCCAGCGACACACACGGCGGACGGGCATAAACTTGGGGTGCGACGGATTGATAGGGCAGAGTTAGCGAGTGCGATACTTGGCAAGGTGCCGGAGGAGCTGGCAGAGTTGACAGCGGCGTACAAAATGGGTGACGAAAAAGCCGAGAAGAAAGAAATTGTTGATTTGAAGACATTGATTGACGCTTATATTGCGGCACGTGGTTTTAATCCTGCGGACATTGAAGCGGTGGCACAGCAAAAAATCACCACTCGTGGCGGATTTGCGGAGGGGTATTGGATAGACTGGATTGACCTTAAGGATAATTCGGCGGACGGGCAGCGCCTGTTAAAAAAGTTTCGCAGGGAGCCGGAGAAGTATGTTGAGGAGGGGAATGAAAATTAAATATAACACCCGCCACAAGGTAACGAAATACGAAAAGGTTGTTGACATTGGCGGTTTGGTTTGGTACAATGGAGTTACACACCCCCACCATGGGTCCTTCGGGAAGCATCGTGGGGTTTTTGATTGGAGGAAAAAATGATTTCATATATCCTGATTGACGGTGAAAATTTTGCCCATAAAATTGTTTCGGTGCTAGTGATGCAAAAGGTTATTAGGGATAGGCAAAAATTAAAAAGAATTGAAGTTGGACAACTGTTTGATAAAGATATTTTTGAAAATTCAATAAAGAATTATTATGCCACGATTATCCGTTTGCCAAAGAGAAATCACCCACTTTATAAAAAAGTGGAAGAAATACGGGCTTGGAATCATTTTTGGGTGCCGTATATAGCTAACCAAAACATAAACTATATCAAAGCTGGTTACTTACGCATACGTGATGGTAAAAAATGTATCAAATGCGGCGCCAAGACGGAAGTTTTGAGCGAGAAGGGCGTTGATGTGCGTATGGCAGTTGATATCGTCAATCTCGCCCGTAAAAACACGAGAATTTTCGTGGTTTCATCAGATACGGATTTGGTGCCAGCTATTATAGCAGCCAAGCAAAGAAGTGCGGAAGTGATTTACGTGGCGTTCAAAGACCAAGAAGTTAAGTTGCTAGAAAAAACCGCATCGAAAACGATTTTTATCAAAAATTCGCAAGTTAAGAAAGCATACAAGGAGGCAAACAAATGAAATTAATACATCTCGTAAATCAAAAAAGAGAGCCGCTTTCGCTTAAATGGCTCTCCAGCGCTTTCCCTGATTTGTTCGCAGTGCTTAGGTGCAGGACACTACCTATTGACACTAGCAAGTATGATACTAGTGGGTTAAACATAAAGAGTCAAGTAAAAGGAGCCAAAAAATGAAAAAACAATCAATTTATCCAGATGGATGGCAGCAAACTCGTGGTACGTATTCGCCGGCGATAAAAATTGATTTGGGGAATGCGGAGTTGATTTTTGTGTCTGGGCAGCAGGTTACCAAAAATGACAAAAACGAAGCTATTACTGACGATATTGCGGAGCAAACTGAAGATATCTTTCGACAACTTCAAGAGATTCTTCAAGCCGCAGGTGCTAGTTTGAGTGATGTGGTCAAGGCGCAAATCTTCGTCACAAATATGAACGATTTCAAAACTATTTCTGGCATTCGAGATAAGTATTTTGCCGAATCAAAGCCAGCCTCGACGTTAGTTGAAGTCAATAGGATGACCCGCAAGGGTGCTAAGGTTGAGATTGAGGTTATGGCAATTAAGGTTAAGGAGGTGAAATGAAAAACCCCGAAAATTCCAATAAAACCAGTTTGAATGAGGCATTTAAGGAAATTAGCCCCACGGCGATTTTGACCGCTTACCCCAGGACATTCAGCGATATTCCGTATTATCCGGAAATTTTTGCGGCGATGAGGAGGGCAGAGTTGTCGATTAGTGAGGATTTGTTGGTGAGCCGTTTGGCGCCGGAGTTGGAGGCGAGGCACAAGCTTATTGATAAATTGCTGTCCGAAACGGGCGCTTGTCAGGTTTTGGAGGTTGCGGCTGGCTTTTCGCCGCGCGGGATTAATTTTGTGCAAAATCGCCGTAGCGCTCAGTATGTTGAGTTGGATTTGCCGGATGTCGCAAAAACCAAGCGGGATATATTGAATAGCATTGTTGAAGTGCCGGAAAATCTGCACATTCTTGGCGGGAATGCTTTAGAGGGTAAGGATTTTGAGCGTGCCACCGCCTTTTTTGACCCTGATAAACCCGTGGCGGTTGTCAACGAGGGGCTGCTCAGGTATTTAACTTTTGCTGAAAAAGCCAAGTTGGCGGAAAATATCCGGGCTGTTTTGAGCAAATTTGGCGGGGTTTGGATTACAGGGGATGGTGCAACGAGGCAATTCGGTGGCGAAAGTCGGACTGGAAGTACTAATCAGACGATACTCACAAATACCAAGCGGCAAGATTTGGGGAATGCGTTTGAAAGTCAGGCGCATATGGCGGAATTTTTTGGTGGTCTTGGTTTTGGCACCGATTTTCACCCGTTCACGGAAGTCCAAGATGAGCTGGTGTCGCCGAAAAAGTTGAATTTTTCTGACGAAGAGGTCACTAGCAAACTTTTGGCGTATGCGGATGTGGTGGTGATGAGGGTTGAAAAGGAGGTAAAAGAATGACGGTTGAATATAGCGTGCGCCAACGGTCCGCAAGATGCAAAAAAGTCGTCGATGTGGGTGGTTTGGTTTGGTATTACGGGGTTACATACCCACGCCTATGGTCCGCAAGGAGCAATGCGGGGTTTTTGGTTGGAGGCGTAAAATGAAAACTTATACCCTAATTGACGGAGATAATTCTGTTTGTTATAATGACCTCACAGCCCTTCGCTTTGAGCGTTTGCGCCATTGCGGAGGTTTTTTGTGGAAAGGGGAAGAATGAGCAACACAATTATCTACAAAAAAGATTTTGACGGCTGGAACAGGTTAAAGAAGAAGCTAGACAAGCGTGAGTCGGTTCCGAATTTCAACGAGGGGGAGGTTTGGTGGGCGAATATCGGAACGAACGTGAGTTTTGAGCAAGATGGAAAAAGTGAAAATTATTCACGACCAGTGTTAATTATCGGCAAAATTAACCAAGTAATGTTCTTTGGAGTACCACTTACTTCGCAATCGAAACGGGGATACTATTATTTTGAGTTAGGTGAAATTGAGGAAGAAATTGTTTCCGTAGCGATGATTTCGCAAGCCAGGTCATTTAGTGCGAACAGACTATATGAAAGAATTGGCACGATTGGTAAGAAAAAGTTGACGAGAGTCAGGCGTTTAATGGCGGAGAGGCCAATAAAAATTGTCCCCACCAAGAGACCTAGCGGGGTAGCGGCTAATGCCGATTTGTGTCCCAAGTATAGCAAACCAAATGTAAAAAGTCAAGTGAAAGGAGTTAAAAAATGAAATTCAAATACGGCACCCGCCGAAAAGCGATTGAATACGAAAAGGCGATTGCGAAGTGGTGGAAGGAAAACCAGATTTTTGAAAAATCGGTCGAGCAGCGGGCGGGCGGTGACGCTTATGTGTTTTATGACGGGCCGCCGTTTATTACGGGGTTGCCGCACCACGGCACGTTGCTGAGTTCGGTTGTTAAGGACGTGATTCCACGTTATCAGACGATGAATGGCAAGCGGGTCGAGCGAGTTTGGGGTTGGGACTGTCACGGTTTGCCGGCGGAAAACTTTACTGAAAAGCATTTGAATGGCACGGTGTCACGTAAGGCTGGCGGCAAGCCGGACGAGCTTTTGTTAAAGTCGGGTGATGAAATAAAGGAAATTACGCTAGAAGAATACGTCACCACCGCCCGTGATATGATGGTGGCGAACAGTGAAACTTGGGAGCAGTACATCGACCGGATTGGCCGTTGGGTTGATTTCAAAGGCGCATACCGCACAATGGACAAAGATTTCATGGAAAGCGTCTGGTGGGCGTTCGCCGAACTTTATAAAAAAGGCAAAATCTATGAGGGCGAAAAGGTGCTGATGTATGACACCAAATTCGCCACGCCGGTCAGCAAGGCGGAGGTGACGATGGACAACGACGCCTATCAAACTGTCACCGACCCATCAGTTTATGTTAAATTTAAAATAGTTGATAAAAATAACAATGGCGAGAGAGAATTCGGTCTCAAAAAACCAGACGAGACGGAAAAAGACGCAATTATCGCAATCGTCCGAAACCCAAAGACGAAACAAGTTTTAGTTTTGAACTGGGGGGAAAGGCACGAAAATTGGGGCGGACGGATATTTATTGGTGGCGGTATGGAAAAAGGCGAAAATCCAATCGAGACCGCTAGGCGTGAGATTGCGGAAGAAACGGGTTATAAAAATGTCAAACTTGTCAAAAAAGCTTCTGAAAAAGTTCATAATCATTTTTATTCAAACGTTAAAAACAAAAATATGTTTGTGCATTTTTTGCCGCTTTTATTTGAACTCGAAAATGACGAGCAAGTTGAACGAAACCTTGATGAAAATGAGGATCAATTTTCTATCGAATGGGTCGATGAAGATAATTTAGAAAAAATCATTGATGACCCCGCACACTACCATGGATATCGGCTGTTAAATACAAAAGAATCCTATTTGCTGGCTTGGACAACCACTCCGTGGACTTTGCCAGCGAATATGGCTTTAGCGGTCAATCCGAAGTTGAAATATGTTGAAGTTGAAATCAATGACGAGCGGCTGGTTTTAGCGAAAGATTTGGTTGAAAAAGTTTTGGGCAAAGACGCAAAAATCGTGCGTGAAATGAGCGGAAAAGAATTGGTCGGCGTTCAGTATGTTCCACTTTTCCTAGAGGTGGAAGCGTCAGTTGTTTCCAGAAAAATCGTTAATCGGCGGATTATTGACATTGTTAAAAAACTTGGTCTTCCGTTGGACGAGGTACTGGTTTTTGGTTCGGGGATTATGGACGTTCTGGGTATGAAAGAAAGCGACGACATTGACTTGATTGTTTCAGACAAAGTGTTTGAGGCGATAGAAAACAGTGGCCAATGGTCTAGTGTTTATAAAAAGGCTATCGACAAGATAATGCGTAAAAAAATCGTTGACGGGATGGAAGTTGAAACATCTGGCGGCTACGATTGGCTTGATTGGTACGACGAGAAATCAGGTTTTAAAGGGTTGATTCAGCGAGCCGAGAAGATCGACGGGGTGAACTTTGTTAATCTGCCGGACTTGCTGGACTGGAAGAAATCAATGAACCGAGAAAAAGACCAAAAAGACATTAAATTAATCGAAGAGTATTTGGCCAGAAACAGTTCAGCTCACCAGATTTATTCAGCGGATTTTGTGGAGAATGAGGGCGGCACGGGCATTGTTCACATCGCACCAGCCTACGGTGAAGCGGATTTTGACTTGGCGAAACAATACAATATCCCCGTCAAACACGTCATCGACGACAACGGCTATTACACCCCCGCCACCGCCGACCAGCTCCACAAAATCGGCGTGCGTGACACCGACGAGCGGGGCATTGAGGTCTGGGCGGCCAACAAGTTCATCGCCAAGTGCCTGGAAGAGCAGGGCGTGGTCTGGAAAATCTACTACATCCAGCACGAATATCCGTTCAACCCCCGTTCCAAACAACGTATTATGTATCGTGCGATTCCCTCATGGTTTATGGATATTCAGGGGCAAAAGCCGTTGATGCTCGCTCAAAACCAACCGATAAATTGGTTCCCGCCGCACATCAAAAATGGCCGTTTTGCCAAAAACATCGACCAAGCCCCCGACTGGACTTTGAGCCGCAACCGCTTTTGGGCGACAGCCCTGCCAGTCTGGAAAGGCGACAAAGGCACAGTCAAAGTCGTCGGCAGTTACGCCGAGCTGGAAGAACTTTCCGGTCAAAAACTCGACGATTACCACCGCCCGTGGGTGGATAAAATCGAGTTTGATTTGGTCAACGGCACACCCGTCAAAAACACCGAGATTTATTTTGTGCGACACGGTTTGGCTGACTACAATAAAGAAGGAAGGATACAGGGAGATTCAGAAGTAGGGCTGAATGATGAAGGCAGGAAACAAGCGAAAGCTCTCGGAGGAGAGTTGAAAAAAATGGGCACGAAATTTGACGCAATTTTCGTTTCGCCGATGAAACATACTATTGAGACGGCTGAAATTATTAACAAAAGTTTTAAGTCGCCACTTATTATTCGTAATGAGTTGATCAAGCGGGATTACGGTGACCAAAAAGGCAAAATAATAACACAGAAGAACTATGAAGACAGTTGGGACTACGAAAAAAGCCTAAGCGGCCCAGGTGAAAATATCAAAGATTTATTTGAACGTGTCCATTCATTTATTGACTGGCTGAAGGACAATTATACTGGCAAAAAAGTTGTGATTGTTGCTCATAGTAGCGTTAGTCGGGCTTTCAAGTTCTATTTTGAAAAAATGCCAAAAGATGGAAAATTAGCAAAATACTATATGCCAAATGATGAAATCCTGAGGTTTAATGTTAAGAGCGACAGCCAAAAAGGCGAAGTTGAACACTTCACCCGCATCGAAGAAGTCCTCGACGGCTGGTTTGAAAGCGGCTCAATGCCGTTTGCCCAATTCCATTATCCGTTCGAAAACAAAGAAAAGTTTGAGCAAAATTATCCGGCGGATTTCATCGTCGAATACGTGGCGCAGGTGCGGGCTTGGTTCTATTACGTCCACGCCATCGGCACGGCGTTGTTCGGTGAAAACGCCTTTTCAAATGTGATTGTAACTGGCACGATCGCCGGCGAAGACGGCCGCAAAATGAGTAAAAGCCTCGGCAACTACACCGACCCAATGGAGCTGATGGACAAGTTTTCAGCGGATTCATTACGCTTTCTGCTAGCCAGCTCGCCGCTCCTGTCCGGCGAAGATTTCTCGCTCAAAGACAAAGATGTCGGCGATGTTGCCCGCAAACTGGCGATGATTTGGAATATGTACGACTTTTTCACGATGTATGCGGAGGTGGACGGGTGGGAATATAAAGACAAAACTTTGCCGAGCCTCAGCCCTGCCGACGTCAAAAGTCCGCTTGATAAATGGATTATTAGCCGGATTCACAAACTCCGCAACCACATCACCGAATATATGGATGCTTATAATTTGCCCGATGCGATGAGTGCAATTTTGCCGTTTGTTGACGACGCGTCGAATTGGTATGTGCGGCGGAGTCGGCGGCGTTTTTGGAAGAGTGACGACGACGCGGACAAAAACGAGGCTTATCGGACGCTGCACTATGTTTTGGTTTATCTGTCGCAACTTTTGGCGCCGTTCGTGCCGTTTTTGGCGGAGGAGTTGTATCAGAAACTCACCGGTGGGGAGTCGGTGCACCTGCTCGATTGGCCAGAGGCGGGTGAGATTGACCAAAAAGTCGTCAGCGAAATGGCCGCGACTCGCGAAATCATCGAAAAAGGTCTGGCGCTCCGCATGGACAGAGAGGACGAGTTTGGACAGATTAAGGTGCGCCAACCTCTGAATAAACTTGAATATACGGGAACCAAATTGAGCGCGTTTTATGAGCAAATTATTGCCGAAGAGGTTAACGTTAAAAAAGTTGTTCAGGGCAAGACAATGAAATTGGACAAGGTGTTGACGAAAGAATTGCGTGTGGAGGGTTTTGTGCGCGAGCTGATTCGTTTTGTGCAAAACGCGCGCAAGAAGGCGGGGCTGAGCGTGGACGACAGGATAGTTTTGTCAATTTTGGGTTATGATTTTGAGAAGTTGCCGAAAAAAATGTTGATGTTAATAAAAACAGAGACTTTGGCTACGAAAATCACTAACAGCAATTATGATTATGACGAGATTGCAAAAGTTGATGGCGTGGAGGTCACGATTTCGTTACAAAAAGCTTGAATATTTTTGCCAGATTTTACAGAGGTGGATTTGACATCCTGTTAAGATTAAGCGTGAGGATTATTGACTTTTTTGGGGAAGTGTGATATACTGTTTAAGAGTTAGATAATAAAACAAAAATCTAGCAAGTAATATTAAAACATAAAAAGGAAGAAGTAAAAATATATGCGTAAACAACAACAAAAAAATGATGAATTGCCACTCGATTATACAGAAGAGGAGTTTGTTTTGCCGGAAGAAGTGAATAGCGAGTTCGTGGACAATAACATGACGCGACAAGAAGGCAAGGAAATCTTGCAACGTTCCATGGAGGCGAATCAGCTGAACGCGCGGGAAACTCAACTGGTACTATTGCAAGAGTTGAGAGAGGCGTTCAAGAAAAGGTTATCGACTGCGGACGCCCAGCAATATTATGAGGAGCCAAAGTCGATTTTGAAGGCGGTTTAATGACGTGGGTTGAAGAGAAAGGGGGGCACCGATGTGATACTAAAATAAAAACCAAAAAGCCATAAAAACTAATTAAAATAGGGGCGGGAACAAGTTTCCCGACCTTATTTTTGCTAAAAAGGATTGACTTTTAATTTTGGTTGTGGTTATAATGTACTTGTGAGATATCAAAATAAAAAATAATATAAAAGGTTAGGCGTAAAGCACAAAAACTTTTTAAAAAGGGGTCGTAAAATGGACGAAAACCACCAAAACACAACTCAAACCAGCACAGATAACCAACTGAGTAATGAGCAGTTGATTGGTCAGTATATCAACATGTTGTTGGATGCTAGAGGGTTGAAAGACGTGGACGCGGATACCAGAAAAGAGTTGTTTAACGAGCTGAGGGTGAAACTGAATGATTACATCAATATGGCTTTGCTGGGTGAGATTCCGGAAGACCAGTTGAACCGCATTGAGCAGGCCTTTGAGACTGGCGTGGATGAAGGACAGAAGGTTTTGAATGATGTGATTAATGAGTTGGGGATAAGCATTGAAGAAATTACCACAAAGGCGCTTTCGGAGTTCCGCAACCTTTATCTTGACATTAAGGAGCAATAAGCACTATGGCTGGGGAAACTATCAGAAAACCAAACGAAAGTTACGACGTTGAAGACGATTTCAATAAGTTGGAGAAAGCTATCAGTATTAAGATTGGGCGAGAGGCTTTGCGGCAGGAGGCGCTCAGTGTGGCTTTGGAGAGGATTGAGAAAGAGAAAAGCAGCGCCAAAGGGTTCAGCCTCAAGCGCATCGTGCAGGGTGTGAAAGACAATATTTTCATGTCGAAAAAGGTTAATGAATACACTGAAGAAGCAGCGCAAAAAATGCAAGCCGAGCGGGGGTTTTATGCGAATCGCGAGCAAGACGACAATCAGGAAAATATGAGCAAAAAAACGGAGGGCGCTCTGGTTGATAGGTTTATCAATAAGGGTCTGGATCAGGATAAGATGAAGGATATGGACGAGGGGAAAGCCGCGAAGACGCGGGAGGCACTCAGTAAATATGCAAGAGGCTTGAATGACAAACTGGGCGAATTGTCTGGTGGGCAGGCGCTGACAGAGGAAAGCGAACAGGCTTTAGCAAAAGTGCGGGAAGAATTGAGGGCGGAGTTGAACAAGGAATTGAATGAGTTGGAGGGAGTTGAGGCAGGAGAGCTGAATGTGGGCTTGGGTTATACGGCTGACGCGATAGATAATTTGATCACACATCAGGTGAGTTTGGATACTATCACCGAGAAAATCAATAACATGCAAGTTTATACCGGTGAGAAAGAAAATGTGGGGCTGAGAACGAAAGCGTATGAGTCCAAGCGGAGCAAGATAAGTTCAGCACTGTTGGCGGCTGGCGGTTTGGGAGCTGCGGTGACTGTTGGCGGTACGATGGGAACTAAGATGGGATTGAATGCGGCTTTGAAAGCGATAGTTGGCGTTGGTGTGCCAGGTGTGGTGGGTGGTATTTTTGGGGCTTTACGTGGCGGTGATACGGCGGAGAAGAATAGGGTGAAATATGAGCAGATGGCAGCGTTGGGAGAAAAAGGCGGGGAGGTTGCCTCGATTGAAAAAAGTTGGATAGCCAAGAAGCTGAAACTGGACACGATGTTGGCGAATACTGGGGTGAAGAAAGAAAATATAGAAGAAGTGATTAATGAGTTGGGGCAATTTGGTGGCGAGGAGACAGATTTGGAAGGACTGGCAAGTCGTGTGGCGGAGATACAGGCGAAAAAGGCGTTGGCGGACGAGAAAGGTATTGATGTGTTTGTGTATCCGGGCGGTCGCGGCAATATCGCGGAGTATGAAACGGCTTTGGATGATATGTTGCGCAAGTGCAATGAGGAACTGTCAAAAGCCAATAAAGATGTTGTGGGGAAGTCCAAGTTGAAGCTTGAGGAAATTGAAAATGACTTGAAAGAGAAGAGGCGGGCTTTTGGCAAATATAAGTTGACGCGGGGAGCTCTGGGATTTGCGACGGGAGTTGGCGTGGGGCTGTTGGCGGCTGGCGGAGCGGCTACTTTCGGAGTGGCAGCGGGCGCGGCGATTGGCGCGGCGGCGGGGGCTTTGGACGAACTGGGCGTGTTGGATTCTTTGCAGGGTGGAGTTGAGAAAGCTTTTGCCAAGGTTGCGACGTTGGGCGTTTCAATTAAGGATTCTTTTCGAGTTGACGAGGTTTATGCAGGTGACGCGCCGGACGCGCCGGATGTGATGGCTCAAACGATTGGCGAGACTGATACGATGGCTCTGGACAATTTGGGCGACCATGCGGAATCTGGGGGTACGGAGGCTGCGCTAGCTAGCACTGTGGTTAAGGCAGAGACGCCTTCGCCGTGGAAGATTGTGGAAGAAGCGCGCTCTAATGTCAAGCGTGGAAACTTTTTGCAGGGTATGAATGTTTTGGATGGTGACGTGGCGAGCCTCAAATCAGAGATAGGCGCGGGGATTGACAAGTTGCCGCAAACGTCGGTGCTGTATGATTATTTGACAGATTCGGGCGACAATTATACGAATCTGCACGGGTTAAACGACCGTGCGCACGAACTTGTGAACGATCCGAGTGCGTTTCGTTCTTACAGTGCTGGCGTGAAAGAATCGGTGATGGAGCGGATACACAGCTTTAATAAGGTGGATTTGACTGGACACAGGTATGCTTCGTTTTGGATTTGTACGAACACGGATGGTAGCGGTGAAACGATATATAATATTAGCACTTCGTTGAACTCGAATAGTGGAGGGACGGCGTATGAGATATTGAATGCGGAAGGAAAGAGCATTTATAATATGGACAAGGTGTTCAAGTTGTTCGGCGGTGAGGAGCGGTTGATTGAGGGGCAGTTTAGCGGCACGGAGGAATATGAGCAGTTGTTGGCGGCTAACAGGGGTGAATTGGACACAGAGGTGTTGAATCCTGATGGCAGCAAGACGATTACGCATCGGACGGGGCATATTGAGTGGCACGTTTTGCAGCGCGGCGAATGCGGCGCGGGGCAGGTGATTGTGAAGGGGGATATTGTTTATGATGAGACGGTGGAGTATGAAGGTGGCGAGACGGGCAACGAAACAGGTAGTGAAACAGGAGAGGAAACGGGCAGCGAAACTGGAAACGAAACCGGTAGTGAAACAGGAGAAGAAACGGGTAACGAAACTGGGAATGAGACAGGTAATGAAACAGGCGCTGAGACTGGCAATGAAACAGGTAGCGAGACGGGTAATGAGACGGGAGAAGAAACTGGAAATGAGACAGGCACTGAGACGGGTAATGAGACGGGAGAAGAAACTGGAAACGAAACGGGGGAAGAAACAGGTACTGAAACTGGAAATGAGACAGGTGAAGAAACAGGTACTGAAACCGGAAACGAGACAGGTGAAGAAACTGGAGAGGAGACGGGTACTGAAACTGGAAACGAAACGGGGGAAGAAGATGGGCTTGATCCTAAAACCGAAGATACAAACACCGGCGAAGGCGAACATGAGTATAAATCGCCTGAGGATGCTGAACCACCCGAAACTTCGCCAAATGACGGCGCGCCGGATAACCTAATTGGGTTTGAGACAATTGACGATGCCGAGCTTCCTGGAGAGGCCGTCAATGAGCACTTGGATGACGTCGTGACAATGCCGGACGGGTCACAAAAGACGATCGAGGAAGTCCAAAATGGAGCTGACAAGGTGAGCGAGGGTGATGGTTTGCCGACTGCCGAAGATCGAGCGCAAGAGGGTATTGCGACGGAGCGCGAGGCGGAAGCGGACGCGAAAGAGAGAGAAGCGCAGGCTGGTCAAAACGCCAACAACACACCGGAACAAAACGCTAACATAATTAATGGTAATGGAGGAAATGGAGAATACAGATGAAAACAAAAAAACTAACGCTATTGGTTTTATTCACGCTTTTGGTCGGCGTGTTCATCCCGATTAGTGGCGCTTTGGCATGGGGGCCGGATCGCCCGCAGTATAAATGGGAAGCTCCGGCGGACCATCCCACCATCAACTCCATCACCAACAATCCCGTGTTGGGTGACGAGCGATCCAATTTTGTGCAAATAGGCGTGGCGGGAACACAAAAATACCAAGAAGAACTGACTCTGGAGGCGGGTAAAGAATATGAGGTCTATGTTTATTTCCACAATAATGCTTCCGCCAGTTTGAATGCCAGCGGCGTCGGCATGGCGAACAACGTCCGCATGAGTTCGAAGGTGCCAAGCAAGCTTGAGGCGGGACGGCGAACTGAAATCACCGGCGTGATCAGTTCTTCCAACACTGATCCGACCACAGTTTGGGACGAGGCGTATATCAGTAGCATGGAAACCTTGTATTTGAGATATGTGCCCGGATCGGCGGTGATTCACAGCGACGGATCGGTGAATGGCTCAAACTTGCCGGCAGCGGATTTGTTTTCTGACAACGGCACGCCGATTGGGTACTCGGCGAATTATTGGGGAAGTTTGGCTGGGTGCAACGAGTATGCTGGTTATGTGACCTATCGGATTAAGGCGGATTTACCCAAGTTCACGATGGACAAAACGGTCAGCCGTGACGGCGAGGGCGCTTGGCAGGAAGTTCTGGAAGCCAATCCGGGCGAAATTGTGGATTTCAAAATCAGCTATAAAAATGTTGGCACGACTGAACAAAATGATGTGACTTTGCTGGACAAAAAACCGAGTGGGCTGGAATATTTGAGCGGCACGACCTTTTTGACCATCAATGGGGCGAACGGGAAATTCGTGTCGGATAATTTGTTCAATAACGGCATAAATATCGGCATGTACCAGCCCAGTAGCGAAGCTATTGTGACATATAAAGTGCGCGTACCAAATGCGGATCAGCTGGAGTGTGGGGTGAACACCTTCAAGAATACGGCGAATGTGGTGACTGGCGACGGGACGCAGGAAGATGACGCGACGGTGAAGGTAAACAAGGATTGTGTTGGCGGTGAAATGACGAAAGAGTTGCCATATAGCGGACCATTGGATGTCGGCGGGGCGGTATTTGGGGTTTTGGCGCTCAGCATGGGCGCGGCATATTTTTATCGGTCATACGTGGAGTTGCGTAAAAACCAAAATAGCGGCTTAGACAAATAATGAAGTTGACGATTATTCATACCGGCAAGCCGGAGCGGACGCTTGATGAGTTGGTGAGATGCGGCGAAAACTTTGGGTTTGCGGTTGAGGTTTTGAAAATTACAAAAGATATAATCCAATTTAATCAAATAGACGAAAAGATTGGCGATGCGGTGTTGTGGCGTTTATCAGACATTGGGTTTGACGGTGTGGCGATTTTTCAACCAACTTTGATAGACAAAATCACCATTAACCCCGCCATGTCAGTATTTCCAGAGACGGCTAGTAAGTTTTTTCAGCAAGGAGTGTTGCTTTATTCTGATTTGAGCGATTATCATGTAGATACCTTTGTGATTGCGAATAAAGATGATGTAAAAAAATACATAAGCATTGGGAAATTGAAATATCCGGTGGTGGTGAAGCCCTCGCGTGGCGCAAGCAGCAAAGGGTTGGGGTTTATCAAGAATGCGGAAGAGCTTGAAATGGCGGTTGTGTCAGGTTTGGTCCAGCCGTATATTGAGAGTGACGCGGAGTGGCGCGTTTTCGTTGTTGGTGGTGTGTCGATTGGTGCTATGAGAAAGGTTGCGAGGCAGGATCAAGTTTTTAACTCATCTGAGGGCGCAATTTTTTCAAAAGAGGAAGACGAGACAACTTTGCAAGAAATAAATAAGCTTGCGTGCAGAGCGTCATCATTGTTTTTGTCTGGGTGTAATGGGGTGGACATTATTCGTGAGAAACAGAGTGGTAAATATAAGATTTTGGAAGTTAATTTGGCACCGGGTTGGCAGAACGGTTGGGACAGGGTGACGGGCGAAGATGTGCCGCGAGAGGTGATGCAATGGTATTTGGAGCGGTATGAAATGAGGAAAATGCCACTACATGAGGCGATTGAGCGGTACTTGCGAGGCAGGTTGGGGAGGTTGACGAAAGGGAAACAGGCGGATATTTTGGGGATTTTGGACGGGGGGATTAAGCAATATGAGTTGCCGGTTGGTATGATGGAAAAGGCGGAGGAATTAATTTCGCCGCTGGGCAATTTTTTGGTGGATTTGCACGACAGGATTAATATGAGCACGATGCACAATTTGGAGGATGCGGGGGTGTTGAACGCGAAGTTTGTGATGAGCGCGAAGGCGGGGCTTGAAAAAGAGCAGCGGATTTGATATAATTAGGAAAGTTAATAAAGGAACGAAATGAAAAAAGCAGTAATCAAGGTTGGCGGCAAGCAGTATTTGGTCGCCGAGAAAGAGTCCCTCATGGTGGATCTCCTCCCTGAAGGCACAAAAGAACTCACGCTTGATGCTTTGCTTCTCATTGATGGGGAGAAGACAGAGGTCGGTACCCCAGTGGTGAAGGGCGTGAAAGTGAGTGCAAAAGTCAAGAATGAGAAGGTCGCGGGCGAGAAATTGCGAGTGATTCGATACAAATCCAAAAAACGCGTGCACAAAGAAATTGGGCATCGCCAAAAGTATTCAGAAATTGAGATTGTTTCCATATAGGTTTTGTTGCATAATCACCTTTGTTGGGTTTATTTTACTTGCCAGTCTTGTTGGTAACAGTTTGATGTTCATTCCGTCTTAACTTCTTTTCGTAATCTCATAGTCTTAAAACCTTTATGCCACAAAACCGTTTCTAAAAAGTAATTTTTGATTTTCGGAATGCTTGTGCTATAATTGGGGTTATGGCAACGAAAATTGCAATCACAAATCAAAAAGGGGGTGTGGGGAAGACGACGACCTCTGTTAACTTGGCTTATTATTTGGCGAGGGCGGGGCACAAGACTTTGCTGTTGGACTTTGACCCTCAGGGCAATGCCACAAGTGGTCTTGGGGCGGAAAAAGCCAGCCTCAAGAAGACGATGACGGATGTGATTTTGGGCAAGGCGCCTCTCGCGGTGGCAGTGATGGAGATGAAGTTTGAGGGGTTGAAACTGGCGCCGGCCACACCACATCTTGCTAATGCGGAAGTGGAGCTCAACTCAATGAGTAAGAAATTTGTTCAACTCAAGAACGCAATTAAGGACATTGAAGACAATTATGAATATATTGTGATTGACAGCCCGCCGAGCCTTAGTCTACTCACGGTTAACGGATTGATTGCGGCGGACTATTTGATTATTCCGGTGCAGACAGAGTTTTATGCTTTGGAGGGGGTGGGGCAACTGCTTGAAACAATGAAATTACTCAAGTCGGGCATGAACCCCAATCTCCGGCTACTTGGCGTGGTGGCGACGATGTTCGATTCCAGAACTTCGCTTTCCACGCAGGTGTTGGCGGAAATCAAGAAGTTTTTCAAGGATAAGGTTTTTGAAACGACCATTCCGCGCAATGTGCGCTTGGCGGAGGCGCCTAGCCATGGAGTGCCTATTGGGGTGTACGACCGGTTCTCCAAAGGGGCGCGAGCATACAAAAAGTTGACGGCGGAAGTTATCAAACGAGTGGAGTATAATAAAAAATAAACATGGAGGTGAAATGGGTAGAGGTTTAGGCAGAGGGTTTGAGTCGTTGATTCCGACAGAAGTGATTGACGACGAGTTCGACCCGACGATTGATGAAGATGTCAGGATGCGGCAGTTGGAAGATTTGCCAATTGACAAAATCCATCCCGACCCCAATCAGCCACGCAAGAACTTTGACGAGAAAGCTTTGCAGGCTTTGGCATCGTCGATTCGCGAGCATGGGGTGTTGCAACCGATTGTGGTGACGAAGACCGGAAAGGGAGGCTATCAGATTGTGGCTGGCGAAAGGCGGTATCGAGCTTCCAAGATTGCGGACAAGAAGACGATTCCAGCGATTATCCGATCGCACGATGACCAGAGCCGATTGGAGGTGTCGCTGATTGAGAATGTGCAGCGCGAGGATTTGAACGCGATTGAGCTGGCAACGGCTTATGCGAAGTTGCGCAACCAGTTCAATATGTCTTTGGAAGAAATTAGTGTGCGGATTGGTAAATCGGTGAGTAGTATCAACAACACCATGCGGCTTTTGAAATTGCCGCTGAAAATCAAGGAGGAGATTGTTGCGCACGGTCTGAAAGAGGGGCAGGTGCGCCCGCTGGTGGGCATGGACGAGGGGGATATTCAGCGGATTTTGCCACGGATTTTGCATGAGAATCTGAGTGCGCGCGATGTGGAGCAGCTGAAAGTCAGGATAAAAAAGGGCGAGGCGTTGGATGACGCCAGCCAGACGGAAATCCGGAAAATAGAGAAAAAGTTGGGTGTCAAGGTGGTTGTGCGATCTTCAAACAAGGGCTCGGGGAGCGTGATTATCAGTTTCAAGAGTCAGGATGAGTTGAAAAAGATTATTGACGCTTTAGCATAAGTGTGATACAATCGAAACAGGTCTTTGAGCAAAAGGCTTGGTTGTTGGTGGAACGAAATATTATTAGAAAAATCGCATCTGGTTCAAAGGATAAATCTTGACACCGGCGGGTCCCTCAATATCATAAAGTGGGATAGTGCCAAGCCCGTTGCGGGAATCGTATGAATTGCTGCCCTCACGGTTGTCGCCAGACACGAAAACTTCGCCTTCAGGCACGATTTTGTTAATTTCGCCGGAGGTGTGCTTTTTTGGCCCGTCGGTGTCGGATTTATAGGTTTCTTCATCGGGGTGAAAAGCGGTACTCGCGTCTTCCGGATTGGTCCAAACTGTCAAAATCCCGTCTTTCACTACCACGCGTTCTCCCGCGAAAGCAATCACGCGTTTGATAATATATTGATCTTTTTCACCGAGCTGGTGGTTGGGATTTTCAAAAACGATAATTTGCCCGCGCTTGGGCACGTAATCTTTGTTCCAGAGGTGCGCCCATGTTACGGGCAGGCGGTTGACGATAATCCGGTCGCCGGAGTGCAAGGTGTTTTCCATGCTGGAGCCGACCACATTGAAGCTCTTGAACACAAAACTATTCAAAATAAACGTGCCCACAATCACTGCGAAGATGAATACCACCAAGCTCAACCCGTCTTTCAAGAACGAGTGGCGGGTGAGAAAACCTGCTTTCTTTTCCATTTTTCCATTTTAACACATATTTTTTAAATGTTTATGGATTTTTATGATTTTTGGTCTTGTTGCATAATCCCCCCCCAAAAAAACAAAAACCAAAACCCCCCCACCCCTCCCCACTACCCTGCATACTCTGGCAGTCCCATCCGGTTATACCTATTAATCAAACTAG
>JAISOF010000001.1 GCA_031275815.1 Candidatus Nomurabacteria bacterium | reverse complement strand
GCCCGGTGCAGGCCAAAAAGCTCAGGCTACTCAGGTCTTATGGCGCCGGCATGGGGCTGGATTGCAATTATGATTACAAAGACAAAGACCCGGTCAACGGCACCACCTATACCAGCAGCAACCAAGCCGAGTGGCCAAATGCTGGCAAAACTGCCAACTGCGGTTCCAAATGGTATGGCACTGGCACGTTCCCGTACGATTCCGCCACGCCCGCTGAAGTCTTCAATCTGCGCGCCGACGCCTATCTCTGGGCATATAAACAAGTTGAAAACTATTCCCAAGCGTTTGTGACCTATTCAAGGGAGGTGGCGCCGAGATATTGAAAAAGCCCCTCCGGTTTCGCTCCTACTATTGTAGCCCTGTAGGAGCGAAACCGGAGGGGGTTTTGAGTGAAGAAAATGGTGTTCTCAAGTCGCAATGCTAACGCCGTTGGGTAGTCAAAAAACCTGCGGACATTCGTGATGAATGTCCGCGAGGAAGACGGAAGTTGGCGTTTTGGCGGGTTTTGCCCGCTCGGCCAAAGTCCGGTTTTTTGGTTTATTTGGTAGCGGTTTTTGGTTTTTTGGCGTGGTTTTTGTTGTAATCACGACCCCATTTGCGCATTGCCAAGATGATTGGGAGCAACGAGCGCCCCAGTTCGGTCAAGGTGTATTCCACTTTGGGTGGAACTTCCGTATAAACCGTGCGGGTGATTAGCCCGTCAGACGCCATTTCCTTCAAATTGTCTGTTAAGACTTTTTGGCTGATATTGGGAATACTGCGCCTGAGCTCGCCAAAGCGTTTGGTGCCTCCCAATAAACTTTTGATAATGGGTAGTTTCCATTTGTTGTCAATGAATCCTACGAATGTTGTGACCCCTTCGTCGGGTGGCGTATTTAAATCTACTACCATTTTCCTTCTCCTTAGTTACTTTACATGACGATTATAACAAAAATGTAGCTACTTGACAATAGTATTTAATATAATATATTTTATATACGGGGTCAAGAGGGCAGTTATATAATTTAATGGAGCAAATATGGATAAAGTATCTGACATACCTCTTACGAGAGGAAAAATACGAACATATAATTTCGAAAAAATAAAGTTGCATATATACGAAAATAATGATTTTACTGAGAAAATTAACGTGATTTTGGAGAAAAATGGCGAGGCAATTATCATTGATACCCCGATTTTTGTGGATAACATTCGCGAATTAGAGAAATATATCACCACACGCAACCTGAAAATCGTGGGCAAAATCTTGTCTTGCCACGCTGGGGCGTCGTTTTTGCCCCACGTGCCGGTTTATACCACGAGAAAATCGTACAATTTTTCGGTGAACGGTGAGGGCCGGAAGATTTTGGACGAGCATGTGATGTTGTTCGGCGACGAGGTCGACGCCGACGCTGGTAAAAATATTGTGTTTTTGAACGAGGGTGAAGAGATAGAAATCGCGGGGATCGAAATGCGGATTATCAAAGGTGGCGAGATGTTCGACATCGAAATCCCAGAGATGAAAGCTGTGCATACCCACACTTTGTGTCACAATAGCCATTCTGTGATGTTCAACCCAAAAAGCGCAAAGTCGCTGGCAGGGCGGTTGACAAAATATTTGGAAGCTGGCTACGAAGTGTTTATGTCTTCTCATCATTCATTTGAAGGTCCAGAAAAAGTGCGCGAGAGTATCGCGTATTTTAATAGTTTGAGCGAGTTGTCCAGCAAATACGAGGATGTGGCGTCGTTCATGCGCGCTGTACGCAACCGGTTCCCAAGCTATGACGGGGATTATTATTTGGGGATAACCGCCAAAATGTTTATGTCCAAAAAACACCGCCACCACCTGTTATAGGTTTTTCTGGCACCTTGACGAAGTCGCCACAACTTGTTATAAGTTTTTCGAGCCAAACAAAAATTTCATCCACTCGCGCCAATTGCTGGTTGAGGATTCGGCAATTTCAGCGGTTTCGGAGCGGTGTTTGTTGGTCGCATATTCAGAGTTTTCGGGCAAAATCAACATTTTTTCACCGGGCAAAGCCATGCCCTGTTCACGCAATACTAACTCTTGGTATTCGGCGGTTTGGTGAAAAATCAACTCATTTTCAATTTCCGCCGTCTCCAACTCCAACAGCGCTGCCTCGCGCTCTTTGGTGGCATTGCGTTTTTGCAAATCATAGATTTTTTGCATGGACGAAATGGAGCCAGCAATCCACAACAGGCAAACCACCACCGCAAGCAAGGTGCCCACGTTGCGGAAACTCAACAAATCATCTCTGAAAAATCGCCAGCCGCGCCGCGCTTTTGTTCGAAAATTGTCTGTATCTCCCATATTCTCCATATCACCCTTTTCCACCTTATCGCCTTATTCCCACCGCCTTTTGCACCTCCAATAACTTGGCGTCCGCCACTTTGCGCATCCGCGCCTCACCTTCTTCCAAAACCTCCAAAACCGTTTTATCGGAAATCTCCGCCACTTTTTCCTGAAAATCCTGCAAAAAGTGCTTGAGTGCCACCGCCACTTCTTGTTTCAAATCACCATAACTGCTCTCGCCCGTCCAACGCGCAATCACGTCCTGCAACGGCTCGCGTTTCAACAAACTCAAAATCTGCAACAGATTGGAAATCCCCGCCTGATTGAACATGTCGAACTGGATTTTGCCGACTGAATCGGTGGTGGCGGACATGATTTTTTTCGCGGCAGCTTCAGGACGGTCGCTTAGCATAATTTTCGCGTTTTCATTTCGAGAGCTTTTGCTCATTTTCTTCTCTGGGTGCACCAAATCACGGATTCTTAAGCCCTCGTCCAAACTCATGAACTCCACCTGTTCGCGACTGGGCGCGGGCGGTACAAAAATCTCACCAAACTTTTTATTCATGCGCAAGGCAATATCCCGCGTCAACTCAAGGTGTTGGAACTGGTCTTCCCCAACCGGAACATATTTTGCTGAATAAAGCAAAATATCCGCTGCCATCAAGATTGGGTAGTTGAAAATCCCCACATTCGCCGACTCTTTGCCGCCGTCGCTCTTCTCTTTGTACTGAATCATGCGGCTGGTTTCGCCCATTGTGGCGAAACAGTCCAAAATCCATGTTAGTTCGCTGTGGGCGGGAATGTAACTTTGCCGATAAACATGAATATTTGGGTGTTTGGTGTCCAGTCCGGTCGCCATGTAATATTTGATACTTTTCATGGTGTTTTCGTGCAATTTTCCATCAACTTCAGCAATAATCGTGTGCAAATCCGGCACAAAAATATTGACGTTGTATTCATCCGCGTGTTTTGCCGCCAACTGCACGATGGGGAAAATCGCACCCAAGAAATTACCCAACGTCAACTCTCCGTTCACTCTTACCCCAGTTAAAATCGTATTTTTCATCATTCTCCTTTAATTAAATATAAGTTGCCTCAAAAAATCTGCACTTTCGCCACCATCTTGAAAAATACCGTTTCATGTTTCTATGATATAATACAAAAATGAAATTTGCAATAATTACGCTTTTTCCGGAAATGTTCGATAAGGTTTTGAACAGTTCGATGTTGTGGAAAGCGCAAGAAAAACAGTTGGTGAGTTTTGAGCTCATTAATTTGCGCGATTTTGGTTTGGGCGCGCGGAGGCGGGTGGACGACACACCGTACGGGGGCGGAGACGGCATGCTGTTGATGGTGGAGCCGCTATTAAAAGCCGTAGAACACGCCAAAACCCTCACCAAATCGCCCAAAATCTGGCTGATGTCGCCGTCTCGGCACATCTGGAGCCAGCAGGACGCGTCAGAGGCGGCGAGCAGTGGTGGAGACCGGATTATAATTTGCGGGCACTACGAGGGCGTGGACGCGCGGATTTTGCAGTTTGTGGATGATGTAATTTCGGTCGGCAATTATGTTTTGACCGGTGGGGAGCTGCCTGCCATGACCGTCATAGATTCCATCGTGCGCTTGATTCCTGGAGTGTTGGGTGGCGCGCAATCTGCCACCATCGAAAGTTTTTCGAGCGGCAACAATCTGGAGTTCCCGCAATACACCCGTCCAGAGGTGTTCCGAGACTTGCCGGTGCCAAAAGTCCTGCTTTCCGGCAACCACGCCACCATTGCCCAGTGGCGCGAACAGCACGGCGGAAATGTTGTTACCTAATTTTACTTCTGATGAGCGACCTTTTCCGCTTGCCAAGTCGGCGCGTGGCATGTATATTATAATTAGATAAACAAAAGGATATTAAAAAATGCAAAAAGATACAAATATCCCATCGGCAGGGACGCCAAACAATGAAACGGTTACGCCACAAACTGTGCCGGCCAGTCAATGGGCAGAGCCAGTGGAGGCGCACCATCCGGGTGCTTTCACGCCCCCGAACGCGGTGAAGCCTCACAAGGGGTTGAAGATTGGTTTGATGGTGGGCGCGGCGATGCTGGTGGTGGCGGCGATTGCGGTTCCGGTGGCGCTGGTCGTCAAGGGGAACGAAAATGACAAGTTATTGCAGGGGATGAAAACGGATTACATGTCCGGTTGCTTGGCGTCAGCGTCCGCGATGATGACCAACAGCACTATCAGCCGCAACGTTAATGCGCAAGAATATTGCGAGTGTTCGTGGAGCACGCTGGTGGCGACGGTGGGCAAGGACAATCTGGCGGCAAATCCGGAGAACATCACGATGGGCAATTTGACTAGTGTGACGAGTGCTTGCGCGCCGATGTTGGAGCTATAAAACATGAAGATAACGGTGATTGGTCGCGGGGCGTACGGGGCGGCGCTGGGCAAAATTATGGAGGAAAACGGGCACGTTGTGCGGTTTTTCGACAAGGTTGACGGCGGAATAGTCGATGCGGTTTTGGACGAGGCGGAGGCGGTGGTGCTGGCCATTCCGAGCGAGTTCGTGGAGGGTTTTTTGCGGGATTTTCCGGCACGGTTTCGGGAATTGCCGTTGATTTTGGCGACCAAGGGGCTGCTTTCACCCGATATGTTTTCCGGTTTTCGCGAGTTTGGAGTGCTTTCGGGTCCGGCGTTTGCGGTTGAGCTGAATGAGCACAAACCGACGACTTTAACCGCGACCAGCCGGCTGGCACAGCAGTTGTTGCAGACGGCTTGGCTGAAAATTGAGTTGACGGATGACGCAAAAGGTGTGATGGCATGTGGCACTTTGAAAAATATTTATGCGATTGAGGCGGGTTTTCGGGGACTGGAGCCGGACACTCCGGCGTTTGCGGAATACATCCAAACGGCGCTTGTCGAGATGAAAAACATCATCCAATGGCTGGGCGGGCGGGCAAAAACGGCGGATTTGGCGTGCGGGATTCTGGATTTGGTGTTGACTTGCGGCTCGACCAAGAGCCGAAATTATCAATTTGGCAGGCAACTGGCAAAAAACCCCGCACATTTGCCGTCCGTCACCACTGAGGGGCTGACTGCGCTCCAATCTTTGCCGAAAAACTTGCCAAAACCGCCACTTTTGTCCGATATTTTTCAAAAGGTTGTGAACAATCCGGACGCAATTTTTGAGCAACTGCTGAAAGCCAACGAGCGCTATCAAGACACCACCCAAAACGACGCGGATATTTCGCGGACTTTGCGCACGAAACTGTTTCGCGAGGGGCAACATCCGTGTGCGGTGATAGTCACCTGTGCGGATTCCAGAGTAGTTCCTGAAGATATTTTCATGGTGGGGCTGGGGCAATTGTTCACGATTCGCACCGCCGGCAATGTGATTGGCGAAGTTGAACGGGCGAGTATCGAATATGCGGTGTTGCACTTGGGAGTCAGGCTGGTGATTGTGATGGGCCACAGCGGTTGCGGAGCAGTGGGGGCGGCACTGGAGCACAATCACGAAACATCTCAAGACCTTTCCAAGCTGATTGGGGTGATTGCAAGCCACATCGGCAACGCCACTGACGAGCCGACCGCTGTGAAGCGCAATATAATGGCCGGCGCTGAGGCTATCACATCCGACGCAAGCTTGGCTCAACTCATCCAAAAACATCAGGTCAAAATTGCCAAGCTCTATTATGACACGCAAAGCGGGATGATAGAGGTGGTCGCATAGCGGGGCGGTTCAAGTTATTTTGGCACAAAACGGCGATGGTCCACTGCTCGGTCGCGAAGAAAACAAACAAGAATAAGCCAAAACAAAGGAAGTAACTGATGGCAGCAAGCCCCCTTTACTATTTTGAAAATTATGCTACAATTTGGGTATGCTAGAAAATAAAGCGCTGGCAATCGCTACGGAAGAAACCGAGAAAGGATAGTGCGAAAATGTATGATATTAGATTAGAAAAGGATGAGCTAAATGGGTAAAGTGAAAAGATGGAATGTTGAGCATTTTTTTACTATTCGTACTATTATAATAGTAGTATTAGTATGTGTGGTTGACGGACTTGTTTTGTGGTCTTTGTTATCTGAGCCGCTATCTGCATCACTGCCACACACTCTGGCGCGGCTTCCAATATTGTTAGTTATTCATTTTATAGCTTGGATTTTCCTTGGGCTTCCCCTCCCACGTCCGAATCGTATGAGCAACGAAGATATTTTATATGATAAATATCTGGAAAATCTAGTGCAAAAAGCTGAAGCAGGCTACGAGTACAAGCATAAAGCGCCCAAAGACATCTTGGAGCGTCTTGCCAGAAGGAGCGAGGCGCTAGCGGTTATTAATAAGCACCCCGAACTCAAAGATGCAGATTTTGTCAAACACACGCTAACACTCATTAACGATGACGCTACGACAATTTTCGAAACGGAAAACTTTTGTCCGGCGCCATCTGCGAAAGGATGGGATATGGAACACTTGAACGAGTCGCAAAAAACACTTAATTTTCTGACTCGTGGGACGTGGATTATTTTTGATGAAGGTATTGACCAGTTTCATCATCCAAATGAAGTATGGGTAGCCGCAAAAAAACTTGGTCTGTCCAATCTGGTCAAAATGCTTACTGAATACAAAGCGTGGTTGAAAAGTATCGGCGCAAAAAGTAGCTTGAAGGAAGTGAATTTATGGAAGTTGGAAGAAGAAAATCCGGAAGAATACCAAAAGACGCGGGATAAAATAAACTATTTTTCTTCTGAGTTTGCGAAAGCATGGGCTGCTGACGAGGTGCCGAAGAGACTGAAACAATTCGTTTTGGATAATATTGACAATTTTGTGTATGAAAGTTGACCGCACTTATTTTTCGCTTATAATTTGCCCGCCAACAACCCAAAAATTATTTTCTCATCAAAGGTTCCGTCCGGATTGATTTTTGATAATTCCTCGCTCAGCTCCTTTTTGAAGGCCTCAACTTTTCCACCAAAAAGCTGGGGGCTGCCCCATGACGTGGAAAAAACAAAACCAATCGTGTTTTCAATACTTCTTCGGTATTGTTCGGTGATTTCTTCCTCAATGATTTCCAAAAAGCCGGTCTTATTCAGCATTTCTTGGAATGATTTTTCAACTTTGCGAAACTTATTTTTTCCAGCCTTGCGCTCTTCGCCAAGATATTTTTTTGCAACTCGGCTGACGGTTTGGTTGCGACGGGCAGTGGTCGCGTTCGGCTCAACGAAAGCTGACGAATAAACATGCAGCCCGTGTCTTTCATAAACAATGGCAACCCCGCCCTCGCCCGCCAGACGTTTTTTGATTTCGGCAAGCGTTTTTTCGCCATCCATCCAATGAAAAGACCGCCCCATCGCGACAACTTTAACTTTTTCGGACAAACTCGGCAAATCATCCGACGACTTTTGCTCAAAAATGACATTTTTGACATGATGTTTTCTGGCTTTTTGTTCTGCCAACTTCAACATTTCCACATCAGGATCCCAAGCCAACACTTTTTTCACATATTTTGCCAACCTCAAAGCAATTTCGCCAGTCCCGCAACCCAAATCCAACACCGTATCGCGCTTCGACAACTGAAAAACCTCAACCATCCGCTCGATTATTGCTTCAGGATAAACCGGACGTGAAACAGCATAATATTTTGCAGCCGTCGCGAACAACGTTGAATCATATTTCATTTTGCGTGTCTCCTCCCGTGAGAATCTTACCATGTGTCATGCCGAGATTATATCACATTTCCCAAAAAGAAGTGACTATATAGACCGCTTCTTTTTGGTTGGTTTTTTAAGGTTCTGAAACAACCCCCGTCATTCTGCGCGCAGTCGCAGAATCCAGCCTTTTTTCACTTGACACAAAATGGCGGGTTTTATATACTGGTTATAGCTATGTAAAGTTAAGCAAGGGAGAAAGGCAACACTAATGCGATTAGCCAGAGAGAGAGAGAGAGAGAGAGAGAGAGAGGGAGAGAGAGAGAGAGAGGATTTAAACTCCTCATTTTGGCTGTATCAATTGTTCTGGTTGGCGCCCTGACTTTGGTGTTTTATCGCTCCCTTGCCCCCACTCAAGCCGCCACTTCAAACATCACCGTCATTGACAACAACCAAACCATCACCACCACCCAAGATACCAACATCACCACCATCACCCGCACCTCCGAAGTCAACGTCACTGATTCTTCTGCCACCTATGGCTACACCCTCACCGCCCAAATAAGTGCCAACAACCTCACCGGCGCCACCGTCACCATTGGCAGTGACACCTCTTCTGAATGTCCTAAAGCCACACCCTGCGCTCTTTCTTCCACTCCCACCAATATCCTCATCACCAGCAACAACAACGCCACCAATCCCGACACCGGCGAAACCACCACCTTTGAAGTCAAAATCACCATCCCCGCAAGCTCCAACATCGGCTCCTACACCCTTGACATTACCTATGACGAAACCGCTACCCCTGCCCCCTACATCCCCCCAGACCAACTCACCCCCACCAACACTTGGGTCAAAGCCGCCAATTCCAACACAGATGCCATCAACTCCATCACTGGTACCAGCAAAGACCAGTTCACCGTTGACCTTGACGCCAACATGATACCAATAGTCAACAAAGCAGATGACGACACCCACCCATCCAGCTGGTGCAACTACGACGAAAAGCAATGGTGCAATGCCGTGACCGTCACCGCTGCAACCCTCGCCACCTACCAATCCGCCCCCGCCGGCACCATCATCAACGAAGAAGACATCCTTGGCTACTTCACTTATGTCCCAAGATACGCCTATGAAGTAATGCGCCATAGTGCCATCGACAAAGTCGTTCAAGCCCAAAACTTCGACATCCACTTCGAAAAGTCCACCACCCCCAAGAAAACTCCCGCTGACACCTGCTCCTCCTCCGACGGCAGTGAAAACCACTCCGGCACCCCCAGCAACGCCAAAGACTACCGCACGGAATGCAGTATCAGCCGCACCTATGGTGCCCCCACCGGCACTACGTGGGCAACCCACCCCGCCTTCAGCTTTGACAAAAACAATGATGGTGATTACGCTGACAGCGGCGAAGAGCTGAACGGCCTCTGGGTTGGCAAGTTCGAAACCACCGGCACTTTAAGCTCTCCCACCGTCAAGCCCAACTCCCATGCCAACATCTACCAATACATCGGCGAGTTCTACTATGCTGCCCAAAGACTTGGAGCTACCGCCCTTGACCCCAGCGCTGGCAACACCGTATCCGGCATGACTCAAAACAGTCACAACCTCGCCAACCAAAACTCCATCATGCTTAAAAACGACCAATGGGGAGCCATTGCGTACCTAAGTTCCTCAACTTACGGAGCCGGACCAAACAATGTCCAAATAAACGCCGCATATCCATACGGCAGCGCTGACGCTGATGGCACCAGTTCCAGATACGGTATCACCGGCTGTGGCCCCAGCTCATCCGGCAGCGGCTTCACCTACGGCGACGGCACAGCCCTCAACGCCACCACCACTCAATCCGCCACCGCCTGCTCCAGCAACACTAGACGTGCTTATCACGGCACACTCGGGCAACTGGCTAGTTCCACCAATAATGTTTATGGCATTTATGACTTGTCCGGCGGAGTGTCTGAATGCGTGATGGGCAACTATAACAACACCCCATCCAGCACCACCTACATGGCAACCATGCCCAGCGCCAACTACTTCAACAACTATCCAGTCCCGCCCTTTGGCACTCAGCCCAGCTGGAGCAGTAGCTCAACCGAAGCCTATTACAACAACGACATTTGCACGTGGTCGACGTGCGGCGGACAAGCCCTCCATGAAACCAAAACTACCCAGTCTGTTTCGTCGGAAGATCAGTCGTGGCGCTCGGACTACTCGTACTTTGTGTTTTCCAACCCTCCGTGGTTTACTCGCGGTGGCAGTTTGTACAATAGTTCGGTTGCCGGAGTGTTCGCGTCGGTAGGCACCCTTGGCAATGCCTACGACAGTGTCGGCTTTCGGGTAGTGGTAGGAGCGTTTTAGGCTTCTTGCGGCCTTTCAACCCACCTCCCAACCACAAATACCCTAACCCAAAAAACAACTACCCCGCCCCAAAACACCCCCCCCCCTACACTCCTTAAACCCTATAAGAAAAGAGGCTACGCGATAACGTAGCCCCTTATGCCATGATTTGGCATTCATCATATAGAAAAGAAATTGTCTAAGCGCGTTTCCTGTCTGATTCGGAGTTCGGCATAAATAGCCGGATGGCGTGCCGCCAGAATTTGCAAGGCGTGCAACACCGCATTCTTCGGCTCCAATATAACCGACACCGGCACATCGCTTGGGGTGCGCAAGCTGGACCAGACGTCTTCTGGACATTTTGACCAGCCCGCCGGCACCGTAATTGTCGGAATTGTGACTTGCGCCGATAGGGTTGGGCCGGCGCCGTTGCTACGACCACAATAGACAATCAACACTGCATCTGGCACATCTTGCACCTGCTGGGCGATTTCCTGGCACGATTCAACCGGTCTTTTGTGTAAAGATCCAGTCAGATAAGCCGCGCGGATATAGAGATTCACGCCATATTCGCCCAAAGCGTTTTCAAACTCGCCCATATCGTCTTTGTCAGAAGCTCGCCAGAAAATTAATTGTTGGCGGGGCAGTACTAATCGCTTGCTCAATTCGGCAACATGACTATATTTAATAGCCAACTCTTCCAGTTTGCTCTTGCCGCCTTGCCGGTAAATTTCTTTATCTTGATGCTCACCTTCAAAAATCAGCCGCCAAGAATCAGAATCGATTACGTCGGCCAATAACAAATCGCCGCTGGTATCGAAACCAAATTCAATCTTGAAGTCCACTAGCTTGTGATTCTGTAAACTCCAAGCTTTTTCCAACACCAAAAAAATCCTCTGCGCCATAGTGGAAATCCGCTTCAACATAGAAGCCTCTAGCGCCTTTTTCAAAATCTTGGGCAAAGATTTATACGCCAACTTCTTGAATGGTTTCCGACTATGGAGTGGCGCTTTGGGATTATAAAGCTCCAAATCACCACTCAACTTGAACCTAATCATCGGGTCGTCAAACCTGATTGGCCGCCCGCGCCATTTTTTGTTGGGGGTTTTCAAAAAGAATTCCACTTTCAATTGATTCAGCAATAACCCCGTTGGCAAATGTGGCTGGCGCTTAATCGCCGAGCCGTGCAGTTCGCGCCGCACCACTACTTCCAAAGGAATCATCTCACACTTGCGGGCTCTGAAAGCGGTATCGTCCAACCGTTCAGAGTAAGCCAGTGGGACTAGGCAGGCATCAAGCAACTCAAAGACATTGCAAGTAGTCTCAGTAGACCAGGCTGCCTTCCCCTCGATTACATCGTGCTGGGCACCGTCGCCGGCTGTGAGGTCATCCTTTGACTCGACTATAACAAAATCTGAATCGTCTGAGTCTTGATAAATCCGCTTGGTTTTCCCTTCTATTAAAAAAAAGGCTTGCCGAAATAACTGATGATCTTGATAAATCCGCTTGGTTTTCCCTTCTATTAAAAGGTCCTTATACTTTTCTCCCATAATTTCACCTTCCTTTCTACGAAGAGCTGGGATATAACAAAAATACACTGGTTAAACCTTAGCAAATGCCGACCATAATTGCAATCATAAATAGAATCTGTGGTTTGTTGCATAATTATTTTTTTGGCGGGGTTGCTTGGTTTTGTTGTTGATGGGGTTCTCTGATTATTGTTGTGTAGCGTTTTTTGCCGGTTTTCTTGGTATGGTTCTTTTGTTGGTATGTTCTTCCTGCCGGTCTTGTTGCACAACCACCCACATTCACAGGTACAGAACCGTGCCATCCAATCGTTATTGGTGGCAGTCGGTTCTTCGCTTCAATCTGTCGTCACAGATTGAAGAGC
>JAISOF010000034.1 GCA_031275815.1 Candidatus Nomurabacteria bacterium | reverse complement strand
CTGGGTATAAGACTGGTGGCACGTCATTTTCCTATCTCGGCGAAAGGGGTTACTACCATTCTAGCAACGTAGCACCAGTTATAAATACGATACGTCCCTTTATCCATAGCACTAGCGTTTATGGCGGCACCGTGCAAAGAACATATTTCTACTCCGTCCGCTGCGTCCACCCCTGACCGCCCGTCCGCTGCGTCCGCCCCTGACCGCCGGCCGGCCGCAAAAACCCCCGCCCCCGCCGCCCACTCCGCCCACCGACCGGCCCGCCTCCGCCCTCACAAACCGTGCGTTCCGACCTTGAACGGATGGGGCAACTTGCAATTTTCAGGTGGCAAAATCCAGAAAAATAACTTCTGCCCAAGGATATGATATACTAAAAGTATGGACAAAAATCATCGTATAAGTGTGCTCAACAACAATTTTGCAGTTGACCAAGTTCGTGAGGGTTTGCCGGTCGGTGTCACCTTGTTCAATGGCGAGTATTTGTTGACCACACGGCAAGTCGCTGATTTTTATGAAGTCGAGGAAAGGACAATTCGGCGATTAGTCGAGGATAATCGCAAAGAGATTGAATCTAATGGGTACAGAAACTTAAAAGGCGATGAGTTAAAAGCTTTTCGGATTTTTGGTAAGGACAAAAATGTCCTTACCAAAAAAGCCACTATCGTATCTGTTTTTACTTTCAAAGCGTTCTTGAATGCGGGTATGCTCCTTAAAGGCAGCGCCAAGGCCCAGCAAGTGCGCCAGCTACTGCTTGACACCGCAATTTCAGTCATCAACGAAAGGGCTGGTGGCAGCACTAAATACATTAATCAACGTGACGAGAACTTCTTGCCGGCGCTGTTCCAGAACGAGAATTATAATGAGAAATTTCGTCAAGCCCTAGCAGGCTGTGTTGCGATGGGACAAGGCAAATTCCCGAAGTTTAACAACTTGATATATAAAACTGTTTTTAAGGAAAGCGCTCGGAAATATAAAGAGATTTTGGATTTAGGCAAAAAAGACCGCTCACGCGACACGATGTATTCGGAAGTGCTGAATGCAATTTCGTCGGTTGAGAACGGCGTGGCGACACTTATCAGACAAGAATATGATAAAAAGGGCGGAAAACTTTCGAAAGCCGAGACAGAGGCTTTGTTTAGGGGGCTAGACGACAACCCATTCTTAAAGCCTCAAATTGAAGACGCCCGTGCCAAAATGGCAAGTTTCGATAAAGAGTTTCGTCGCAAGAATCATATCAGCATTGCCGAATATATTTCACCGTTGAACCAAGAAGCCTATGAGCGGTTTTTGGGCAAAAAAAGCAAAGAATTAAGCGCCAGAATTAGTGAAAATCTTGAAGAGTTTAAACGACTGAAGGACAAATGATGATAAATTATATCCCCTTTGATTTAGCGGTCGAAAAACACGACGAAATTATTGCAAAATCTGGTGGCAAGCACGGTTTTATTGACGAGGCAAAGTTGAAAAGTGTTTTGGGGTTGATAGAAAATGATAGTTTCTATCCTAACTTCGTGGACAAATTGACACATTTAATGTTTGCGGTTAATAAAAATCACGCCTTCGTTGACGGCAACAAAAGATCCAGTATCGCAATTGCGGCCTACTTTTTGGAAATTAATTTCTATGATCAGTTGACAATTGATCTTTTTATTAAAGAATCGGAAAATCTGGCGTTGCTAGTTGCGCAGAATTTTATGGGTAAGGATTTATTGAAAAAAGTTTTACGTGATATCATTTTTGATAATGAACTTTCCGAGTCGACGCAATTTGGATATGCCTCAATTGCACTCGCAAAATCTGCCAAATAGGATCACTTTCACGCTCGCATATCTTCTGGTTGCAGTTTATTTTTTTATTCGCAAAAGTTTCTTCACGAACCGCCATATCTCCGACCGGAATTGAAAAATAGTGTAGCCGGCGCCCATGGCGGTGACGCCACTAGCAGCGCCCCACGCCACAAAAGAGGCTTTGTCGCTGTATGAGATGGGCTCGGTGGCGTAGTCAGCGCCAGTGTTTTCACGAATTTTGCGGCAACGGTTGGTTTCGGGATTGCGCTCATAGCCCTCATCGCACGGTTTGAGCTCCTCAGCAACGGCAATTTTGCGGCAACGGTTGGTCAATTCGTTGCGATAATATCCTTCATTGCAAGGCGCCAGCACACTTGTTAGCGTTTCATAACTCTTGCAACGATTAGTTTCGGGATTGCGAAACTTCCCCGCTCCGCAATCTGGCAACGGCTCATCTTCAACAATGCCGATACATTTTCCGGTGGAGGGGTTGGTAATTTTCCCCGCTGGGCAAACTTGCAAAACATTCGGCGACGCTGGCGTGCGGTGCATGGTTTTCACCCAAGTGCCATCAATCAGCGCAAAACTCCACGCTTGTTTCTGCCCCGCCAAACTCACCGACGCGTCCAAAATATAATCGGGGTCGTCATCCAACAACAAAATCACCTCCGTTCCGGACGGACTTTTCGCCAGTTTCATGGCGTGCTCGCTCGGATAAAACACCGCATAACCATCCGGTTCCACTGCCCCCTCCTGAAACGCAAACTTTTGGTATTTTCCGCCATATTTCACCCAAATCTGGCAAGTTTTCAGCTCGATTAAGTCCTCTGTGGGGTTGTGAAACTCAATGAATTGCTCGCTGGCGTTGTTTTCATAATACGCATAAATCTCATTCAAAATCAGCCCGTCGCACTCCAAAACTTCCGCACCATACAACCTGTCACCTTCCGACTCGTCGTCCGCCATGTCGTCTGAAACTTCCACTTCAAAATAACCATCTTCATGCAAAACATATTCTTTTTCAAACAAATATTCCGCTTCGCAGTCGGCTTCACGGCAGACCACAAGGGTGGCAGAGCGGTTGGTGCCGTCCATTTTCATAGTCTTGTCCCACTCGATTTTGTCAATTTCTTGCCCATCCAATTCCAGTGTCAGGGTTCCAGACGTCATGGACAAGTTCCGGCTGAAATGCTCGCCATTTTTCAAGACGAGGTAGCCATCTTTTTCCACAAAACTATTAACAGGAAAATCCACTAAAACTGTGCCCTCGTTGTATTTGAGCGTCACGCCATTTAAAGATAAATCTTCACCAGTCGTGTTCCTCAACTCCACAAACTCCCCCAAAGGATTTTTGGTTGGTTCGTTGTCAAAGTTGGCGGCGGCGAACGACAGCGGAGCTGGAAGAACAGCTCCTCCGTCATTATTGGTGGCGAAAGCCGCAGGCAAATTGCTAAACAGCAAGCCAATAAGCACAAAGATACTTGATAACCTCCAAAAAACTCTCATAAAGTGATGATAGCGCAACAAAAATCACAGTGCAAGCATGGGCGCTATGGCGCCAAGCGGTTGAGGTCGCGCGGGAACAGCGAGGCCTCTTTGACGTTGCTTAAGCCCACCAGTTTTTCGGTGACGCGCTCTAGGCCCATGCCAAACCCGCCGTGTGGCGGCATGCCGAACTTGAAGGCGGCGAGATAGGCTTTGAAACCGGCGTGGTCGGGGTCGCCGTGCGCGATGGTTTTCAGTTGTTCCACAAGGGTGGAGTAATGGTGTTCGCGCATGCTGATGGTGGAGATTTCGATGCCACGAAAAATCAGGTCGGCGCGTTCGGCGAGGTCGGGATTGTCGGCTTTTTTGTGGTGATAAAACTTCATGGAGCTGACCGGCCAGTCCACCACAAACACCGCTTCGCTGCCCAAGTTTTTCTTGGCCCAGTTGCTGACCCACCGCTCTTCGTCGGGGCGCAGGTCGTCTTCACCGATGGAGTTTTCACCGGTGGCTTTACTATATTTTTCGTGGACTTCGGCGACGGTGAGGCGCGGGATTTCTTCCGCCAATTTCGGCTTCACGGCGTTCCATTTTGCGAGCTCACTCCCGTATTTTGCGAACACATCGTCTGTGATACGGTTCAGCAGCCCAGAAATCAGGTGCAACAAATCGTCAAAAGTGATAAAGTTCATCTCGCCGTCCATCGAAATATATTCCGTCATGTGGCGCGAAGTGGCGCTGGGCTCGGCGCGATACACGGGGTTAATCTCAAACACGCGCTCAAACACGCCGGTCATCATCTGTTTGTAAAATTGCGGGCTTTGCGCGAGCGTGGCAATTTTGCCAAAATATTCCATTTTGAAAACCTCCGCCCCGCCCTCCGTCGGCTCCGCCAGCAGTTTTGGCGTGTTGATTTCCACAAAATCATGGTCGTTCATGTACGTCCGGAAACTTTTCAGAATCTCCGCCTGCACCTTGAAAATCGTTTGCTCCTGCAAGTTGCGCAATCCAATCACGCGGTTGTCAAACAAAGTGTCGAGGTTGTCCGATTTGTGGTCAAGCGGCTTGTCAATTTCAATCGGCGACTCCTCTGTCACTGGCACCTCCACCGTAATTGTGACGTCGTGCAACTCCGCCCCGTTCGGCGCGCGCTCGTCTTTCACAACTTTTCCGGCGATGGCGACCACCGTGCCGATTTGCATGCCACGCAACTTTTCGATTTCTGTTTTGTCCTCCGCCAGCACCTGAATCAATCCGCTGCGGTCGCGAATTGTCAAAAAGTTCAGCCCGCCGAGCAAGCGTTTTTTGTGCAACCACCCCTTGATTTCCACTTTTTTGCCAATTTTATCAGCAAGTTCTTTGGCTAATGTTCTCATTTTTTCTCCTCTTTGTAAGTTATTTGGTATCCGGCTTTTTTGGTCGACTCCATCAAGCAGTTCACCGAAACTGCCCGACCGACCAAAAATTATTATCGCGGATACTCATGATTGATATGAATTATAGGCGGGATTTTGCGGAATGTCAAATGGCGCCAGAAATTGTGGGTCGGATGTTTTTTGACAACGGCTTGGTTATGTCAGGTATTGTTGCATAATTATCACCCCGTCAAAGAGTACGTTTCGCGTCAAATCGGTTAAGGTGTGGGCACCCCACACCCTTCAGCCTTAACCGATTTGGCTGCACTCGGCGAACAGCAAA
>JAISOF010000043.1 GCA_031275815.1 Candidatus Nomurabacteria bacterium | reverse complement strand
TTCAATCTGTCGTCACAGATTGAAGAGCCCTGTGAAGTGGGGGTTCTGCCAACAAGACCTTGATGGTACTGTTTTATGTTTATCCAACTTCAAGTTTTTTGAAGACAACAAAAGGTCTGACCCACAACAGTCCAACAGAGCAAGGTCTGACCCTCAACAGAGAAAAAAGTCTGCAATCTGTATTTTGCGATTAAAAAACTTCCGTCACCCCCAACAGAAAAGCTAGCTAATAGTAATTGCTTAGGGCTCAAGGCCCCTTGAGGGGTCTGGGGTAGATGGCAGGAGTACTATCACCATAAACTTCAAAACCAACCACTCGATACCCCCAACGTTGGTATGCCCAAGAATTATCTATTAGTAGCTTTTCGTCCATAACGAAACCCAACAAGTCAACCAACAACCCTAACATTAACTAGCCTTTCGTCCGTGAAAAAAACAACAAGTAACTTCTCATTCACAAAGAAGCACCTGCATTTCATTTCGTGCTTATGTTACAATTTACTCAATATGTTGAGTAAATTGAGTTGGGGAAGATTGTATTACGCATGAAAAAGTGGCCTGCTCACGTGCGAAAACCTCTCTCCCGCACACTCGGACAACAAGCGCATCGGCTTCGCCGTGCGGTGTGTCGCCGCCAACTAAAACTGACCGCCAAAAAGACAAAGACAGACAGGACAACCGCCTCAGCAACGGCTATTTCTTGTCCAACTTGTTCAAAATCTCCTTATCAACCTCCAAAATAGTGTTCAACTTTTTCTTAATACTGTTCTCGGAGGAGTTTTGGGCGTCGGATTCACCCAATAGTTCGAGCAGTTCCTTGTTGATTTTTTCAAACCTTTTTTGTTCGCGATAGGCATCGACTTGGGAAAAGATGGCGATTGAAACAGCGGTCAGCGCCATGCAGAAAGAGATGATTTCATAGGTGGTTTCGAGGGGGTCTTTTTTGTTGATAATTAGGATCAGGATGGAAGTGAGAGTGAGCGCCACAAGGGCGATGGTGGCAATGCGGATAATCAGGCGAAGTTTCTTCATGAGTTTTAGTATAGGCCGTTTGGGCGGTTTTGTCAAAGAAATTAAATTACGTTTGGTTGCGCGGGCCGCACGGCTTGTTATTTCGCCAAAACTCCGCCACGCATTTTATAGACAATGGCGTGGGCATGTCCGGCGACTTTTTTGCTGTGGGTGACCAAAATCACAATTTTCTTTTTTTTGGTTGCGAGGTCGTGGAAAATGCCAAGTATTTTGGCTTCGGTATCTTCGTCCAAGTTGCCGGTTGGCTCGTCCGCCACCACGATGGGGGTGTCAGACGCGATGGCGCGGGCGATGGCGACGCGTTGTTGTTGTCCGCCGGACAGTTTTTGCACGAGGCGCCCGCCCTCCTCTTTGGAAATGCCGACGGATTTCAAAACTTGCTCCGCTTCTGTGCGCGGTTTGCCCGCAAAGTCCAGTGCCACTTCCACATTTTCGCGCGCGGTCATGTATTTAATCAGGTTGAACGATTGAAAAACGATGTTGGAATATTTGAGCCGAAACTTTTGTTCGCCAATTTCTTTAATACTTTGGTCGTTGTATTTGATGTCGCCGCTTTGCACATTGTCCAACGCCGCAATCAGCGACAACAAAGTGGTTTTGCCGGAGCCGGATTCGCCAACGATGGCGTACATTTTGCCGCTTTCGAACGTGGCATTCACACCTTTTAACACATGCACGTCGGCCTGTCCGTCGGAATAAGTGTGTTTCAGGTTCTTGATAATCAATTTGTTCATAGTCACTCCTTGCTCGTTAAAATTGTTTTTGGTTGATAGCGCAAAATGTTAATGCTGGGCAAAACCATCGCGATAATCAGGATGAGATAGCCGGCGCCAAACAAGGTGGTGTATTCTGTGGTGCCGGCGCGCACGTCGATTTCTTCAATCGGTTCTTGCGCGGCGCTCCCCTGTCCGCCCATCATCATGACAGTGCCGGTGCCTCTTCCGGCGTTCATACCGCGTCCGGTCGGAGCAAGAGTGGTAGTTCCGCTGGCGTTGGTGGTTTCTTGGCTGCTGGCGATTTGTTGTTGTAACAAATCGTCGCCCATTTTTTCCGCCAATATTTGGCTGGTGCCGAGCGAAGTGAAAAAGCCGATGGTGCCGACGATGACGAGTTCCAAAAAGATTTGCCCCAAAATATTGGTGCGCCGCGCGCCGAGACTGAGCAGCACGCCCATTTCATAGCGCCGATCTTTGATGTTGATAGCGACAATCAGCGTGATAATCACCACAGCGGCGACCATCACCACCCACATAATCGTGTTGGCGAAACTGCCCACGTTTTCGATGGGGCCGACCATCGTTTGATAACTCGAATCGTCAATATCCAATTTCAAGCCGTCGTCGGAAAGCGTCGGATATTTTCCCGCCGCCTCCGCCAAAAACGCCGCCTTTTCACCCGCCGAGTTCAGATAATAATGCACATTCTCCACGTTCAAATCCGCCAGCTGTTCCGCGCTGAGCAATTTTTTGGCGCCGGTGATGTTGGTATAAACTGTGTTGTAATTAAAGTTTTCGGTTGTGGCTTGATAAATGCCGATGATGGTGTAAGTTTGTTCGGTCTCGTCGGCGGTGGTTTTCAGCTTCAGCTCCCCGCCGACCGACAAGGAGTTGGCGTCCGCCAGCTCTTTGGAGATGACCGCGCCGTTTTCAGTGGTTTCATTAAAGCCTGTACCGTCAAAAATAGTGATACTCCCATCTTCCACGCCACTAACGAAATCAAAGCTGTTAATCCCCTGCACGGTGGTGTCGCCGCGCGTCAGAGTCGGGTCGCCGATGTCCATATTCAAGTTGAAATTAAAACTGGGCATGCCCCCGCCGCCGGAGTTGGCATTGGAGCGATTGAACGAGTCGCGGGCGGTGTTATATTCTTCTTCCGCGCTGTTCATCTGGTCGCGCGCGTTTTTGAAAGCGTCCGCAAACTGCCGCTCGCGTTGGTTTTCGGAAGTTTCCACGACCGTGAATCCGCTGGCATTGGCTGTGGTGGACAGACTGTACGTGTAATCTTTGATGTATGTCGAATCCGCCAGACCTTTTGCCAGCTCCTCTGAGATGGTCGGCATGGTGAAACTGACCGGTTCACCCTCGCTCCCCTCCTCTATTTGCGCCTCAGCCTGTGCGCGTATTTTGTCAATGTCGGTTGACAAATACACTACACCGCCGATTTTGTCTTTGGCGTATTGCATGCTACTGTTCACCGAGTTTTTGATGGCGATGGTCGCGAGCAGCATGTTTGCCATCACGAACAAAATCAGAATCAAGATGATGGTGCGGCTGGGCTTTCTGATGGTGGACAGCCACGAACGTTTTAACATGTTTTTGAACATTATATTTTTCTCCTTTTCCTCAATTGTACCTGCTCGAACTTAAAAAAGGCTTAAAAACTAACTATTTTAGATGTGTGTATATTTCCTTGGAGATAGTATAAAGCCTCTGCACGCCGTTTTCCAACTGATAATAATGCCGGACATAAAAGATGGTGGTGACAAGCAAAATCACCACGATGGTGCTGAGACTGATGGAAATCAGCGTGCCGGCGTCGCTTTCAATGGGGACGAAAATGTGGAACAAAACAGTCACGAAGAAAAACAACAGCAAAATGCCGGCAAAAAACAGCGTGACCGCGAGGTGGATGGCGCGCTCGTGCTGGAAGTTTTTAACCATAGCTTCGTGATATCTGGCGAACTTTTCCAGCTCCCTGCCGGAAAGCTCAGCGATAGCCTTTTCGGCTGCAATTTGGTGTTTCAATATTTCTTGTTTCATGATAACATCATTGTAACACATAATTAATGGGAGGTATATGGAAAAAGTTTTAAATTATCTAAAAGGGATTTTCTTCATCGCGACAATGGACGGCGAACAACCGAGGGTGCGCCCGTTCGACGGCGCGGCAGTGGTGGACGACCGGTTATATATTGAAACTATCAGCAACAAAAAGGTTTATACGCAAATTGTCGCCAACCCCAAAGTGGAGATTTTTGCGATGAACGACGACGGCACTTTGCGCTTAACGGCGGTGGCGCGGTTGACGGATGGGGCGGAACGTGACGCGGCAATTGCCGGAATCGGCAAATATCATGATGGTAGTTTGGACACGGTGGCGGTGTTTGCTTTGGAAAATGCGACGGCGACAATTGAGGCGACGGGCATGGAGCCGGAGGTAATTTCCTTCTAGCCAAACGTCACCGTGAACTTGGTGCGGTCGTTTGCACTTGCAACCAGAATCTGCCAGCGGTGTTTTTCGACAATGTTTTTGGCGATGGACAGCCCCAGCCCAAAACCGTTGGAGTGGCGCGATTTGTCGGCGCGATAGAAACGATCGAAGATTTTTGGCAACTCTTCAACGGGGATGGTGCCGCCGTCGTTTTCGATGGTGAAACTGTTCTTGGCAAGCCGGATGCCGATGTGGTGTTTGGAATATTTGATGGCGTTGTCCAGCAAAATGGTAAATAGTTGCTTGATGTCCTCAGGGTTGGTTTTGGTGCAAACCTTGCTTTCAATTTCCGACACCACCGTTTTGTCTTTCAACCGGCGCTGATTTTGCCGAATCAGATTTTGCACCAGCTCCGAAATGTCGACGGACACCAGCGGCTTATTGTCTTCCGTTTTGGCAAGGTTCAAAAGCGATGTCGCCAAAGCTTGGATTTTCAACAGCTCGCGCTTGGTGTTTTTGCTCCATTTGGTTTTTGCGCCGTCCTCCGTTTCCATCGCCTCAAAATTGGCAAGCGCAGCGGCAATGGGCGTTTTCAGTTCGTGCGAGGCGTCGGCGATGAAGTCTTTTTGCTTTTGATATACCTTGCGAATCGGTTGGATGGAGTTTTCAGCGAAATAAAAACTGGCAAAAAACACCATAATTTCGGTTGCCACGCCAATCAAAACCAGCGAAATCAGCAAACGATTGGCGGAGGCGCTACTCTCCTCTATCCGCTCCTCAAGAATAATCCGCATGTCGTTGCTGTCGAAAAAGCGCACCGACGGCGGATCGTCGCGCCATTTGTTGGCGTGACCGTTCTCAAAAGCCGCATATGAAACATAAATCGCTGAGAAAGCTACCGCCAAAATCACGGTGGTAATCGCCATATTTATGATGATGAACCGGTTGCGCAGTTTGCGAAACATCTCATTCCTCCGTAATCTTATAACCGACACCGCGCACGGTTTTGATGACGACTTTGGAGCCGATTTTGCGCAATTTTTGGCGCAAATACGAGACATAAACTTCCACATAATTACTCATTGAATCGTCGCCCCACACCTTGCCCAAAATGAAATCTTTCTGGATGGTTTCGTTGGGGCGCCCAAGCAAAATATCCAAAATCAGCGCCTCAGTTTTGGTGATTTTCACGTTGTTCAAAGAAAGGTTTTCGGCGTTGAACTGCAAGTCGGCGAACTTGATGGACTGGGTTTTGAGGGGTTTGGATTTGCGCCGCGCCAAAGCATTAATGCGGGCGATCAACTCGGCAGTTTTGAACGGCTTGGCAAGATAATCATCCGCGCCGTGTTCCAGCCCCGCCACTTTGTCGTCAGTTTCGCTCATGGCCGACAAGATGATAATCGGCACATCCAGTTGTTTTTTGCGCACGCGGCGCAAAATCGCAAGACCGTCAATTTTCGGCAACATGATATCCAAAACCAAAACGTCAAAACCGCCAGACAAAGCCTGATCCAACCCGCGCTCGCCATCTCCGGCGACTTCGACCGCCCAACCTTGCCGCTCCAACATGAACTTCACCGCCTCAGCGAGGCTTTTGTTGTCTTCAATTAACAAAATCTTCATGAGTCAAGTATAACAGATGATAGCTTAGAAACAGCTTAAAATTATGAAGAATGCCCATCAAAATCGGCTGCCAACTTTTGATAAACTATGTATTGTTTTACACAAAATGTGATATACTGGTTATGTATATGAGAGGTTTTTGGAGAGGAAATAACTATATTGCTGTGTTTTGGTGTTTCTTGCAAAGAGCTGTATCTCTGTCGTCACAAAAAACTACTCCTCCGTCATTGCGAGGAGCAAAGCGACGTGGCAATCCATGCGACCGAGTTGCAGCGACAAAAGTGGGGCGTTGGATTGTAAAATGTTGTAAAAATTACAACATAAAATCTCTCTCTCTCTCTCTCTCTCTCTCTCTCTCTCTCGGCGCGCCCCAAATCGGGCAGTCTGGCGCGTTTTGCCGCACTCACCAGCCTAGCCCTGCTCATAGCGGTCAGCTCGCTAGCTAGTCCGCTTGGTTTCAATAACGTCCACGCCGCCCCGACCGATTACACCGGCGGCTATCGGCAAGTGGAGTATGTCAGTTTTAACGGGGCGAATTATGTGGATATGGGGGTGGATGCTGTTGGTAATACAAAAGTTACGGTGGATTACAAATATAACGTTTTAAGTGCTGGAATGGTATTGTTTGGCTTTCGGACGCATTGGAATAATGCTCAAGCAATGTGGATGGGGATTGACGGCGGTTTGGACGGTTATTATTATGCTCGCAACGGTGGAACTGCTACGAGTGGCACAGATTTATTCCCGACAGCGGCGAACACCAGCCGACACACGGCGGTGGCAGACAACAACGTGTTACAAATAGACAGTTTGCCTGCCCAAACAGTCGGCACGGGAGCGCCAACAGAATCGCAGAATCTGTTTTTGGGAGCAATTAACACGGGCGGTTCACCAAGTTTGTTTTTTGACGGGTTAGTTTATTCCGCCAGTATTGACAAGGACGGCACGGCGGACGACCGTGATTTTGTGCCAGTTCGCTGTAATCAAGAAACTTGCACCGACGAAATTAACGGCGATACGGTTAACTTTGGCGAATACGGTTTTTATGACACGCTAAATGACAAGTTTTATAAAAGTGGCGTGACAACTGAACCGCTGTCGGGTGGCACTGCCGTCGGTCAAGACGCACCGACAATTACCTCAATTACGCCCAACACTGGCTCATTTCTGGGCGGTAATACAGTGGTCATCACTGGCACCGAGTTTGGCGGTATGAGTAGCGTGACGTTTGGCGGTGTGGCGGCAACTTGTGTGGCGAACGACAACACTCGGATTACTTGTTTTGCTCCCGCCCACGCTGTCGCTGAAGCGGTGGACGTAACAGTAACGGCGGACGGTGGCAGTGTGACAGAGTTCGGCGGTTTCACTTATGCCGAGCCAAGACTAGCGATACAGCATTATTTTGCGGCGAACAAAACAGGACAAACTTTGACGGTGGACTTGTCGTCTTTACAAAACACTTATGGCAATTTTCAGGTGGTGGAATATCTGACTTTTGATGGCACACAGTATCTCAATATGGGCGTGAATGCCGTCGGTAATACCAAAGTTACGGTGGATTACCAATATACTTCTCTTAACACCAACAACGCTGACTGGCCGCTACTGTTTGGCTCACGGCGAGAACACGGTTATCAGGGAATGTTCTTTGGGCTGTATGGTGGAAATGGCAGTCCGAACGGCTATGTTTATATCCGTAACGCCGAGAATAATACTCAAAGCGGGGGCTTGTTTACGTCGGCGACAAATACTAATCGACATACGGTAGTGGCGGACAATAATACGGTGAAGGTGGACAACTTAGCCACATCAACAACAGGCACGGGTGCGCCGACAACGTCTTACTTAATGTATTTGGGAGCAATTAACAACGCTGGTAACACGGTTTCTAACTATTCTAAGGTGCTGGTTTATTCTGCTCAAATCGACAAAGACTCCGACGCAAACGACCGCAACTTCCTCCCCGTCCGCTGCAACGTCAACCCAACCTGCGTCGGCACGACTAACACGGGAACCGCCGCCACCTATAACGAATACGGTATGTATGACACCTTGCATCAGGTATTCTATCACGCTGGAGCCGGAACGCTCGGCGGTGGAGCAGATGTCGGGGTAACAGTGACGGGGGTAAAAGTTGACGGAGTGGTGGCAAGCTTCAGTGTGGGGAGCGATAACCAAATCACCGTGACCGTGCCGAGCCACGCTATCACCTCGGCCAGCGTGCCAGTGGAAATTGTAACCAGTGGCGGGACAGTAACCTTGAGCGGCGCTGACGGACTGAACTTTCTTGCCTTAACCAACCCAACCCCAGCGAAGGGCTCAAGTTCGGGCGGGACGGGGGTGACGGTTTTGGGGTCGGGGCTTTCGGGCGGTTCGCTGGGGGTTAAGGTGGGCTTGAATGACGCAAGTGGGGTGATGGTGGTTGATGATAATACTTTGAGTTTTGTTACGCCGGTGGGGGTGATTGGGGTGGCAGATGTGGTGATTAGTGGGCTGGGGGATGGGGAGAGCCTAACCCTCGCAAACGCTTGGGAATACGAAAGCTACCTGACCCTTTCCATCTCCAACAACGGACTAGTCAACCTCTCCCCCGTCCCCAACGGTGGCACCAACGCCAACTTCCTCACCGCCAACGTCAAAACCGACCACCCAGACGGCTACCAACTCAGCATTGAATCCACTGAAACAGACCTTCTTTGCGAAACCAACACCGGCGCCAAAATCACCGCCCTGTCCGGAACCGGCACCCTCACCAACAACCACTGGGGCTATGCCAAAGATGAAGAGCCCACCCCCACTGAACCCACCGACTGGACGGGAGTCGCCACCGCCCCAACACCCATCAAGACCCTTGCCACCGCCCCCGACCCCATCAACGGCGACACCACTCGCCTCTGGTTTGGGGCGATGGTGGATTATGCGCTACCGGCCTGCAACTATGCAGGGACGGTGGTGATTACGGTGGTGGGGCTGTAAACCTATTCTTCCTTTTTCTTATCCAAAGACATAAACCGCAACCGCTCTGGGTGGAAATAGAGCTCAATTTTGCCGGTGGGACCGTTGCGGTGTTTGGCGATGATGAGGTCAGTGATGTGTTGGCGTTCGGTTTCAGGGTTGTAATAATCTTCGCGATAGATGAACATCACAATGTCGGCATCTTGTTCGATGGAGCCGGACTCGCGGAGGTCGGCGAGTTGCGGGATTTGGGGGGTGCGAGACTCGACGGTGCGCGAGAGCTGTGACAGGGCGATGACCGGCAGGTTCAGCTCTTTGGCCATCAATTTCAGCCCCCTTGAGATTTCGCTGAGCTCTTGAACGCGGTTGCCGTTGTTGTTGTTTACGCCATACATTAGTTGGAGATAGTCAATCACAATCATGCCGATGTCGTGGTCGTGAACGGCGCGGCGGGCTTTGGTGCGCATTTGCAGGACGTTCATGCCCGGCGTGTCGTCAATCCAGACCGGCGCCTCACTCATTTCACTCATGGCTTCAGAGATTTTCATGAAATCGTCGTCTTTCAAATTGCCGGTGCGGATGTTCCAACTATCAACGTTGGAGGCATCCGCCAGCATGCGGTCGATGATTTGCTCTTTGCTCATCTCCAGCGAAAACATCAAAACGCCCTTTTTATTGATGTTGGCGACGTTATACATCAGGTTGGTGACAAGGGTGGTTTTGCCCATCGCGGGGCGAGCGCCAATGATAATCAGGTCGGACTTTTGCAGTCCGGCGGTCTTGTTGTCAAGGTCGCGGAAACCGGTTTTCAACCCACGCAAGGCGCCTTTGTTGTTGTGCAATTCCTCCAAGCGGTCAAAAGTATCTTCCAAAATATCGCTGAGGGAAATAATGTCGGACTTGGAGTTTTTTTCGGACACTTTGTACAGTTCGGCTTCGGCTTTGCCGAGCAACTCGTCAATTTCGGCGTTTTCATCATAGCCCAGTTCGGTAATGCTAGCGCTGGCATCAATCAGGCGGCGGCGAATGGCGCATTTTTTGATGATTTCGGCATAAGCGATGGCGTGGGCGGCGGTCGGGACATATTCCATGAGGTCGGAAAGATACGATGCGCCACCGGCCGCCGCCAACTGTTTTTTGGCGCGCAGGTCGTTGGTGAGAGTCAAGAGATCGACCGGCCGGTGCCGCTCATACAACGAAACCATTGACGCAAAAATCGTGGCGTGGTTTTTTTCATAAAAATCGTTCGGCGCGATGATTTCCGTGACGTCGGGCAGCGGATTTTCGGAAATTAACAGCGCACCAAGCAAGCTTTTTTCGGCGTCGGGGTTTTGGGGTCTACTTTTCAAATCTGGTTTGGCGCTCACTGGGTTTCCTCCTTATTTTTCGTGGGTTTTTTCGTGTTGTCCGGTTGCGAATCCTCGCTGATGGCGATTTCTTCACCGCCCCCCATGATGTCGGCGATTTTGCTCATGGCTTGGTGGCTGGGGGGCCTTTTGCCAATCTCAATGATAATAGTATACCCCCCGCCCGTCGCCTCCGCAATGATATTTTTGTATGCCGGCTTGTCGATTTTCTTTTTGGCAAAGGTGGTGGTGGCGAAGATTTTGAGTTGCTCTCCAGATGTTTCGAACGCCAATTCTTTCAAGAGGGCATACAGCGGCACGCTTTTTTGGCGGATGAAGTTGAGGATAGCGGTTTTGTCGATTTTCGGGAGGGGTTTTCGGGAGGGTTGGTCGGGAGCGGGTTCAGGGGTTGGTTTTTGAGATGGTGTGGCGGTGGGTGTTGGGGTTGGTTCTGGGGTGGCTGGTGCGGGTTGTGATTTCGGAATGGGCGGCGAAGTGAACTCTAGCGTGGGTTTTTTGGTGGTTTTTGATGCCGGTTCAGCGGGGGCGTCAGATTGCGGGCTAACAGTATCTGTTTGGTCGATTCCTACTTTTTTCGGAGTATCGCTTTTTCTCTCTGTTCTATCTCTTTTGGCACTATTGTAATTAAAATCCTCGCCAAAATCCGCCAAAACCGCCATCAACTTCACCTTAGCACTGGGCGAATCCAGCACCGCAATCAGTTTCTCCGCCAAATCCAGCCGCGTCCGACTGGGGTGCTCAATGACATATTCCAACAACCTCTCCGCAATCAATTTCGGGTCGTGCCCGTCGGCAAAAATCGCGCTCAAAGTGTCCAACAACTTGACATCCTGCCGCTCATAAGCCTCAATCATGCCGCTAATCAGCTCGCTTTCCGCCACGCCGAGCAACTGCTCAATGTCCGACCGGTCGATTTCCTTGCCGGCGCTCTTGATGGTTGCCACTTGATCCAAAATCCCAATACTGTCGCGAAAACTCCCCTTGCCCGCCCGCGCAATCACCGCCAACGCCGCGTCGCTAATCTTGATATCTTCCTTGTCGGAAATCTTGCGCAAGTGCCGCACGATGGTCGCCTCCTCCGCCGGCTTGAAATTGAACCGTTGACTGCGGCTCAAAATGGTTGCCGGTATCTTGTGCGACTCGGTCGTTGCCATGATAAACACCACGTGCGCCGGCGGCTCCTCCAAAGTTTTTAGTAGCGCATTGAAAGCCGATTTCGACAACATATGCACCTCGTCAATAATATAAATCTTGTATCTGCCTTTGGTCGGCGCGATGGGGGCGTTGTCAATCAGGTTGCGGATATTGTCCACGCCGGTGTGCGACGCCGCGTCAATTTCAATAATGTCCGTGTATTCGTCCTCCACCTCATATGGAAAACCGTTGATTTCATGCGCCAAAATCCGCGCGATGCTAGTCTTCCCCACCCCGCGCGAGCCAGTGAAGAGATAGGCATGGCTGATTTTTTTCGCCTCCAAAGCGTTTTTCAACACCTCAACGATGTGCTCTTGTCCGACAATTTCCGACAGCTTGGTGCTGCGATATTTCCGATATAATGCTTTTCCCATACTATTATCTATTGTATCGGTTTTGAGCCAAAAAATTGTTGTGGTTTTTACAACATATTTGGAGGTTTCACGCTTTTGGATGTATTTCAAGGAAAATCTGAGCACCAAAACAAGGCGTACTTTCACGGTACGCCGAGTGAGAAACAGAGGATGTGACACCGAAATGCGCCGAAAGCGTGGGGCCTATAGCGCGGTTTCAACCGCCGCCCAAGTCGCCTCTTCCTTGCGTTCGGGGACGATGATGGCCACTTGGTCACCCTCTTTAATCTTGAAATAAGTCACACTCGCGAGCAAAATCTTGTATTCCTTGCCACTGGCCTCCACAAAATACGCTCCGTCGTGGTTCACGAGCGTGCCAATCAACTGTTTGCGGGGCGTTTTGTCGATTTGTTTATAAATGAAACTGCCGTCGGCGTCAATCGTCAATTTCAACAAATCCCCTTCCACCAATTTGGATTTTGAAGCATAATTGGCAGGCACGGGATAGCTCTTGCCCTCCGGCCCCAGCATAATTTGCCCGTCAAACACCCCCTCAATGATTTTTGCCCCCGTCGCTACACTCTTTTTGGTCGCGGTGCGGGAAACAGCTTTTTCGCCATCTCCGAGCAAGCTCCCCAACAGCTCCTTTGCGGCGGCAACATTCGTCTCCGCCTCTTGCAAAAGGCTTTTCAATCGTTTTATCTGCTTATCTGGTACCTCAGACATGTTCTCGCTCCTGTCTGTTTTTCAATAATAATAATTATAATATATATCTTTGTTGGGATGAAAGTCAACTTTTTTTGTGGAAAACTTTGCAAAAAACGCGAAATGTCACGAATCACGCGGTTTTTTATTGACGTTGACGTATTGCAAATTGCCGTCTGTATCGTAACTCACGTCTAGCTCGCCTTTTTGGTGCAGGGATTTCAGCAGTTTCAGGGTGCGGTTGTGCGGTGCGGCGAGGTCTGCGCTGGTGAGGCGTTGGTTGGGGTTGACGGTGAAGTGGATGTCATGAATCTTGACGGGTTTCAGGACGCCGTCGGCGGTGTAGCTGGTCGGGTTGAAGAGGTCACGGATTTTGGCGGCGCCAGTGGTCAACTTTTCGAGGATAAGGCGGCTCTTGAGGGGTCTTTTGAAAGAGGTCAGCTCGGATTTTTTCGTGATGTCGATGAGCCCCAGCTCTTCAAGGCGTTCCAAGTTGGAGGAGATGCCCTCGTGGGTGTGCATTTTATAGGTGATGGGGCGCCCTTTTTGGTCGGCGGAGGGGAGGTTGAGGCTGAGGTTGAGTAGTTCGGTCAGGACGGCGGTGGGTAGCCTGCGCGGCGGCAAGTTGCGGGCGCTTGACAGGGCTTCGAAGAGCCCTTGCTCCAAGCGGTGGCTGCGGTTGCGCACCCATGTGTGGGTGTTTTGGGGGCGATAGCTGATGGCGTTCAGTCCCAAGCGATAGGCTCCCGCTACGAAAATGGGCAGGGCGACCGCAAACCCCAGCGTGGTGCCGATTCCTGTGGCGCCGATTGCCGCGCCGCTCAGGCTCAGACCTGCGAGCGGGACGGCGCTTGAAAGGAGAATACCTCCAGATTTGACAGTATCCACCAAATGGTCTTTTTTCAGGCGGGCGATTTTGGTGGCGTTGGTTGTGGTATCGATGATTTCGGTGGTTTTTGATTTGGGAGTTGGAGTTTCGGTTGGCGCGGTGGCGGTTTCGGAGGGTTGGTTTTCGAAATTGTGATCTTCGGTTGGCGCGGGCTCTTGGTCATCTGCGGTTTCTGATTGGGCAGTAGTTTCTGGCTGGGCGGGGGTTGCTTGGTCGTTTGCAGTTTCTGTCGCACGAGTTTTTGCTTCCGCCTTGTTTTTTGGCCTCCCAGTTTGATAAGCCCTCAGCAAATCAATTTTCAACTGCTCCAGCCGCTCCACCCTGTTGTGCGACTTGGGTTCTGCCGGCGGCTCCGCGACTTTTGCTTCATGCGCGCGGCTTAGTTCGGGCGCCGGAAGTGGTATTTGATAAGTTTCCAATTCCGATGGATGGCTGATACGTTCTGACATGGTTTCATTGTACCCGATTTTTTCCACAAATAAAACAGATTTCACCAGCACAAATGTTGTATTTTTGTCCAAGTTTTGGAGGGGGCGGTTGCGTGGTGTTGCTTTTTACTGGTTTTTGCCGGTAAGCTGACATACCAAGAACTATCTACTAGTAGCTTCTCATTCACAAAAAAGCGCTTGCATTTCACTTTGTGCTTATGTTACACTTTACCTAAGTATGTTAAGTAAAAGTAAGTCTGGGAAAGTTCTATCACGCATGCGGGAGCAGGCTGCTCGCGTGAAAATAGCTCTCTCTCTCTCTCTCTCTCTCTCTCTCTCTCTCTCTTGGTTGCACCGTAAACTAAGACCAAAACAACTCCTGAAATACCCAAACCAACTCACAAAACACCCAAAACTCACCTTTACTGCCTTCACCCTCATCCTCCTCTCCACCCTCACCATGATTTTTTATCGTTCCCTTACCCCAACTGAAGCCGCCACCAAAACCATCACCGTCCTCAACAACAACCAAACCCTCACCACCACCCAAGATACCAACATCACCACCATCACCCGCACCTCTGAAGTCAACGTCACTGATTCTTCCGCCACCTATGGCTACACCCTCACCGCCCAAATCTCCGCCAACAACCTCACCGGCACCACCGTCACCATTGGCAGTGACACCTCTTCTGAATGTCCCAAAACCACACCCTGCGCTCTTTCTTCCACTCCCACCACTATCCTCGTCACCAGCAACAACAACGCCACCAACCCCGACACCGGAGAAAACACCACCTTTGAAGTCGTCATCACCATCCCTGAAAACTCCAACATCGGCTCCTATACCCTTGACATCGCCTATGATGAAACCTCCAACCCTGCTCCTTACATCCCTCCAGATGAACTCACCCCCACCAACACCTGGGTCAAAGCCGC
>JAISOF010000041.1 GCA_031275815.1 Candidatus Nomurabacteria bacterium | reverse complement strand
TGTGTTTTCCCCAGTTCGTAACCAACTATTGGGCGGTTTCTCCTCTGTTGTCTTGCCATTTTGCCCTCCAGTATGTAACTAAACCCACCCTTTGAGTAGTATAATATAATCCCAACGCCTGTCGTATAGACAAGCAACTAGTTGCTTCCTAACCTGCCACCTTTTGGATTTTATCCAAAAGAAAAACCTGGAAAGCCCGAAAAATTGGTTTAACTATTAGCCGGCGAAGCCGGCTTTTGATCCCCGCCGAGTTTTTAATAAATTGCTAATTTTTCGGGCTTCCCAAGTTTTTGCCCAATTTACTATTTGGTAAATAGTAAATTGGGCGTGGCGGGTTGGCTTGGTTTTTGGTTTTTCTACTTTTCTATTTTCGTGCTGAAATGGTGGGCGGCAAGAGACTTGAACTCCTGACCTCGTCATTATCAGTGACGCGCTCTAACCAGCTGAGCTAGCCGCCCAAAATGTTAATGGTGGAGCCTAAGAGAGTCGAACTCTTGTCTATTCCTTGCAAAGGAATTATTCTAGCCGTTTAACTAAGGCCCCTCTTACCCGTCTTATTTTACATAAAAACCTCAATTTATGCAAGCTTTTGCAAAAAACTTTGGCAGAACAAGACCCTGTTGGCATCAACCCCGACTTCACAGGGTTCTTCAAGACCTTATCTTACCAGCTCCTTGACCATCCTCTGTCGACGCGCCACGCCCCTCCACTCCGACAACTCCACCGGCGTCAACATCGCCACCACCTGCCCCGCCGTGTTCCCCAAACTTTTCAGCTCCTCAATCGTATTCAAAGCGTCGTCTATCTGCTCCTGCCACCGCTTGAACACCGCGCTCGTGTCCTCCATGTCGCTATTCTCCTCCAAATACTGCGCATATTTTGGTAGGTACTTCTTATATAATATAGTTCTTATCATTTTATCTGTACTCCCCTCTGACGCTGTATATGCCAAAATCTCACTCTTGATATTCCCCGACATCTCCTCAATAATTTTGTCCTGGACACTCCTGTCCACCCGCTTTCTTCGCTCCAACCTCTGCCAAAACCGCTCCGGCACCTCCTCCACGCTGTTAATTTCCGCCATGCCTGGTATCATCTTCAAACTCTCCAACAACAACCCTCGCTCCCGCTTCATCAAAATCTCCGGCGCATGCAATTCGTGCAATTTTTTTATACGGTTCTTCCGCCATGCCACCGCCTTGTACAAATCTTTTTTCTCCGCCGGTCGGATGTGCGCAATAAAAGCCTCAATTTGGTGTTCATTCTCGTGCGCCATCACTTTTTGCTCCTTGTCACTGTGATATGCGCCATCCTCCTCGCCCCAACTGAAGATTTTATGAATCAGTTCTTTCGCCTCATCCTGAGGTGTGCGGTTGGTAAAAATCACTGAATAAGGCAGCTCAACATTAGTCTTAGCGTAACCGCCCATACTTTCGTAATAGTCGCCACTTTTGTCGGACGCTATCAGTTTCTTGAAATCCTCCTGCTTAATAAAAATATTATAATTCACCGGTCCAATTTCCACCACCGTCCGCTCAGCCGCCACCCGCAAAAACTGAGTTAAAGCCGGCGTCCGCTCCGTTTCCGGCTTCGCCACGCCCAAAACATCAAACATCAAATCCTCCAACACCCCCTCTACACCCACTCTCGACAAGTGGTGTTTCAACTTGCGCCGCCGAATCATATAAGCACCCACCCCATCATAAAACAACTCCTCCGTGTCCTTGTCCAGTCCGTCGGAATATTTCTCAATAATTTCCGTCAATTTTTTCTGTGGCACCGTGTCGCTGTTGGATATTTCGTTGGCCATTTCGCTGAGCGCGTCCGCAAAGTTTTTCCGCGCTACTTCAATATTTTGCCGCAAATCACCCAGTTTTTCGCGCACGCCAGCCTCCCTATTCTTCCATGCCGCCTTTCTATCGTTTAACTCTATTTTTGGTTGGAACTCACTCATAACACTATACATAGTAAATTAAAGTTAGTTATTTTTCAATACTAAAATGACAAACGTCTCCCGTCATTCCGGACTTGTTGCGGAATCCAATCATAAATATTTCACTAAGTTACTAGCGACGGATTCACAAACAACAGATAAAACGCCACCGCATTCTTAATCATGTGCAAAATCATACCGGCATAAATCGTCCCCGTGATTTCCCGCAAAAAACACATAACAAAGCTCATCGCAAACACATTAATCCCCACATTCCACTGCCCGTGCATAATCCCAAATACCACACTGACCATCGTCATCACCAGCCATTTATTGATGGGTAACTTCCGCAGTTTGCCAAACAGCCACCCGCGCAACATCACCTCTTCCAACACCGGTGCAAGCACCACCAACGACAAAAACGCCAACACAAAATCGCCGCCAGAGCGCAGATTTTCAGCAGTGAACGCGACATCTTGCGCTTGGTTCACATCAATCCACGGCATAACTACACCACAGAGCAAAATCAACGCCACCGACAAAACCATATAAACCACAAACCCCGCCGGCGCCAACAGAGTATCCGTCCAAGTCGGCAACCCCATCAACCCCAACTCTTTCCTGTCGGTCTTGATTCTCAACCAAAACGGCAAGAAGATCATCAACCCAAACATCACGACATAAACCAACGCCGTCAATACCGTCGCAAAAACCGGCGAATCAAAATCCAAACCATTCAACACACCCGCGCTGTTCAAACCCCCCAGTACCACCCCAACCACTACTTGGCTGAGCACAAACGACACCAACACCCAACACGGCAACAGCACAAACCACTTCCACTGCTTGCCCGTCGCCGGTTGTTTTTCCGCACTCAGTCCGCCAGACGAATCTGTGATGACTTTGTCAACTTTTTGCAATCGCGACGAGCCGTTTTTTGCGGGAGCCGCAACGTCAGGTGTCACAAGCTTTTTGTCCGTTTTTGGCGAAGAGCTTTTCGTCATCTCACACCAACCTCGTGATATCCAAAACCGTAATCACCGCCGCCAACCCGAGCAGCACCATAAAACTCGTTGAAACAATCTTCCCTTCTTTCTCCTCTGTCAACTCTTTCTTTCTCAGCCTGAAAATCACCATCAGCAACCACCGCCCCCCATCCAACGCCGGAATCGGTAACACATTCATCACCGCCAGCGACAACGAAATAATCCCCGCAAACAACAGTATCGTCACCCCGCCCGACTGCACCGCCGACGGAAAAATAATTCCCAAAATCCCCACCGGCCCAGTCACACCGTCACCCGCCGACGAAATCGCCGATTTGCCCTGTTCGCGCGTTTCCGCATTGAAACTGAATTGTTTGAAAATGCCACTGAACAGGTTGCCGAGCATCACCCCCAATCCCTTGAAAGTTTCTCCGGTGAACTGCAAGGTCAGCCCCGCCCCGACAATCGGCGCGCTCCACGTCGACTGCAAAGTTTCACTGCTGCCCACCGACACGCCAAGATAGCCCTTGTCTGAACTCTCGGTGTTCAATTGCACCAAAGCCGTCTTTGTTATCGCCTCAGAAGTCAGATAAGTTATTGTCGGGCAAGGCGCCTGAATACAAACTACCGAAATATCTTCCATCTTATACCCCTTGGGTATCGTATATTCCACCACTATCTTTTGCCCCGCATATTTCTTCGTCAAAGCCGACACATCCGCCGCCTGATTTACCGCCTCCCCGCCAATTGACCCAACCTCAAATCCGTTCTTGATCCCCGCCTGTTCCGCCGGCGACCCCTCCACCACCTTTTGCACCTCCACCGCCCCGAAATTGCTCTTGGTGTCCGACGGCACCGTGAACTGATTTTCCAAGATACGCGGCATGCCAAACAACGCAAGTATTGTAAAAATTACAACAGCCACCAACCAATTCATCACCACGCCCGCAAACAAAATCTTGGTCTTCTGCCAAAAACTCGCCGCGCCATAAGTCCCTTTGCCTTTCGCCGAGTCCGCCTCACCTTTCATCTTGCAAAACCCGCCAATCGGCAGCCAATTCAAAGATAGCACCAACCCCGACTTCAACTTCTTCGCCCAAGCTTTGGGTGGAAAACCAATTCCAAACTCCTCCACCACCACGCCGGATTTTCGCGCCGCAATGAAATGCCCCCACTCGTGCGCAATCACCAAAGTCATCAAAACCACCAGTCCAACCAAAATCCCAAATATTACCATATCCCCATTCTACTATGTTCGTTCCAAAAACACAACAAAAAGAATGCTTTTTGTTGCAAAAGCATTCTTTCGTAATCTGGCTGGTCGCCAATTATTGTTGCTGTTCTTCTTCGTTGTCACCCAAGCGTTTCTTGACAGCCACCACCACGCCACCCGCAGCGGTTGCAACCGCCAAGCTCGCCAAAATACTGGCGGTAGCAGCGCTGTCGTCAGCACCAAACACCCCAGTGTTCGGCGTCAACTTCACGCCGTTTTTCACCAAAAATCCAGCCTCTGCCACCTGTTCGCCATTCTCGTCAAATACACCCTCGCCGGTTACCAAAGTACCGTCGTCGTTGTCATCAATGATATCTTCCAAAAGATTCAGTTGATCCTTATTCACCACAATAATCTTGCCACTGGCAGTCACCATTTTCACCTTGAACCCAATCTGTGTCAAGTCCGCTTTGGTGATGTCGATGTTGTAAGCCGTCATATCCACAATGAAATCCGCCGTGTTGATGCCAACATAACCAGTGATAAAATTAATGTAGTTCAAATCATCGGTTGTGACCTCAGCAACCCCATCGGTGGGCGCCAAAACCACTTCTTCAGTTTTCGCCAAAGCGGCTTTCAAGTCAGCGGCAAAACCCGCGTCAACAATACTAGCCCCGTCATCGGCATTGTTGCCATTATTGTTAAAGTCACCACTCAACACCTGGTAAATCCCAACAATCGCCCCGCGGATGTCGTTCATTGAACCAGTGAGTATCAACCCATCACACGCTCCACCATTCAAAGCGTCAATCAACGCTTGAGTTTCCGTCGGGCTGGCAATACCATAAGACACCTTATCCAACACCGGATTAGCACCCCCAGTGCTAAGCTCCGACTTTGCTGTTATCGTGCATGAGACCGCATCAAAACTTGACGCTGAAACCGCACTGCTGAACAAGCCCGCCACACCCAAACTTGCCACAATCGCCACTGCTGGCAAAAATTGCTTTTTCATTTTTCCCCTCTCTCTTTAATTATTACTCCGCCCTCAGCATACTCCGAAGTGACCACAAACACAAGCATTAGCAAGAAACATTGTAAAAACTACATCACACCAGCGTCGCCGCGTCCACGCAACGCAACCTTTCTCCGCAAACATCAAGCAGCGCCGTTTACAAATCGCGCCGCCACGCCCGCGCAACCATCAACCACAAATCCGATATGTTTCGGTGATGTTATGCCCGCGTATAGTGTTTCGGCGTCATAACCGCATAATTTCCGCCGACTTGTCCGCGAAAACTTTCTCCACTTTGTCCTGAAACTCTTTCGTCAAATCATCCAAAGCCTTTTCCAACCGCTTCGCCTCGTCCTCTGAAAGTGCCTTGTCGTCTTTCAACTTCTTGATTTCTTTCCGCCCATCCTCGCGTGCGCCGCGCAGCCCAATCTTCGCCGTTTCCACTTTCTCGGCGGTATGTTTCACCACCTCCTTGCGGCGCTCCTCCGTCAAAGCCGGGATTGGCACCCTGACCACTCGCCCGTCATCCGACGGATTCAACCCCAGAGATTGGTCGGCGCGAATCGCCCCCGCAATCGCCGGAATTGTGCTCGGATCAAACGGCGTGATGAGAAGCATAGTGGCGTCTGAAGCCGTCACGTTCGCCACCTGATTCAAAGGCATCAGCGAACCATAAGCCTCCACCCGAATACTACTCAACATGTCGGGGTGCGCCCGCCCCGTCCGCACCTTGCTGACCTCCGTGTTAAACCGCTCCAAAACTTCCGCCATTTTTTTTCTAAAAACCTCAATATTAAACATTTTGCTCTCCCCTTATCATGTATTCATTTTAGCACTTTTTTGCAAAAAACCAATACGCATTAACAAAAGTATTGCTTTTCGTAAAATATTAAGTATAATATTACGCATAATATTAAGTAAAGGAGAAAAATTATGCCAACCATCATTCCTATCTCAGACCTCAGGGATTATAACAAAGTCGTGAAAATGATTGGGCCCGACGACCCCGTCTATCTCACCAAAAACGGCCGTGATAAATATGTCATCGTGGACGCCGTGGAATACAACCGCTGGAAAGCCCGAGAGCAAATCTTCGCCCTGCTCAAAGAATCGGAAGACTCCATCGCCAGAGGTGAAAAAACTTGGACAGTTGCTGAAGCAAAGAAAGCATACGGCATAAAATGAAAGTTATCATCTCCAACAAAGCATGGCTGGACATCGCGAGTATTTTCGAATATATCCGCGACGTTTTGGAAAATCATTCCGCCACTGATAAGACTGTCGAAAAAATTATCGCCAAAATTGAGCACCTCGAAACCTTCCCCAACATGGGCCAAACCGTTGAAACCGCCACAGGCCTCCCCACCTCCTATCGGGTACTTTACGTAGAAAATTACTTAATATTTTACGTAACGACCAACACCAAAATCATCATCCACCGTATCCTGTACGCCCGCCGTAGCTTCCTTGACATCCTGTTCGACAACCACGATGAAGTTAATCCCAAAAACTAACACCAACCACCAACACCGCCAAAACTCACAAAGACTCCCTACTCCGTCACCCCCAACTCAATCCGCCGGAACTGCCGCACCGAAATATTTTCGCCGGTCTTTGCGATATAAGTCTTGATAAACTCCGCCACCGTTTTGCTGTCGTCCAAAATATACGCTTGCGTCATCAAAACCTTATCCTCAAAATATTTCGCCACCTTGCCCTCCACAATCTTCGCTTTCACCTCCACTGGTTTTTTGTCGCCCTTAATTTCATTTTCCGCGTCTTTCTGCACGCGCTGCTTTTCCGCCTCCGGAATATCCGCCTCCGAAACATACAGAGGATTCATTGACGCCACCTGCATGGCAAGATAATGCGCGAGCTCCTTGAACTCCGGCGTTTTTGCCACAAAAGAAGTTTCGCAATTCACCTCCACCAAAGCGCCAATCCGCCCATCATGCACATAACCCTCAATCAATCCCTCGCGCGTTTCACGGTCGCCCCGCTTTTCCGCTTTCGTCAAGCCTTTTTTGCGCATCGCCTCCAGCGCCTTGTCGAAATCCCCGTTCGCCGCCACCAAAGCGTTTTTGGCGTCCGTCAGCCCCGCGCCGCTCAACTCTTTCAATTTCTTGATATCTTCAATCTTGACCTTGCCAGCCATTTTATCCCTCCACTTTCTTAATATTCTTCGCACCCTCTTTCACCGCGTCGGCAAAATACTCCGCGATAATTTGCACACTGCCAATCGCGTCATCATTAGCCGGAATCACAAAATCAATACCCGTCGGATCCGTATTCGTATCCACCAAAGCAAACACCGGAATCCGCATTTTTTGCGCCTCTTTCACCGCGTTCTTCTCGTCATGCGCGCCAAACACCACCACCGCGCCCGGCTTGCCAGACAAATCTTTAATCCCGCCGTATCGTGTGTTCAACAAATCAATCTCCTCTTGATATCTCTGCACCTCCAACTTTGAATAACGTTTCTCCAGCTCGCCCGACGCCATCCGCTTTTCCAAAGAAACCAGTTTTTTGATTTGTTTATTAATAGTTTCCGTGTTCGTCAAAGTCCCGCCAATCCACCGCTCCGTCACATAAGGCTGCCCCACCGCCTCCGCCACAGTTTTTATCACCTCCTTGACTTGTTTCTTCGTCCCCACAAACAAAACTTTCCGACCCCCAGCCACAATCTTGCTAACCGCCGGCAAAGCCCGCTCCAAAGCCTCCACCGTCTTCTCCAAATTGATAATATGACTATCCTGCCGCTTGGAGTGAATATACTCCGCCATCTTCGGGTGCCACCGCGAAGTCTTGTGCCCAAACTGCACTCCCGCCTCATACAAAGCCTTAATGTCGATTTCTTTTGTCATCATTTCCTTTCTCACCACTGGAGCCTTTCAATCAGGAAAACCGCCCCAGTTGCTTCTTAATATTTTATTACAGAAAACATTCTATCGCAAAGCCGGCAAAAAAGCAAGCGACTACTCGCAAACAGGCACCCCCAGCAAAGCTGAACAAAGCCCATCCTCTGGATTCCAATGCTCAATATAAGTCATCCTAACCTGTTCATACAGCCGGTTAAAAATTGTGTTCAGGTTGCTCGAGCTCACCGCCTCCACTGGTGCCAGCGTTTTTATCTCTGGCATATTCTCTTTGACATAGTTTTCTCGGTCATTACTCGCCGCCGTATAAGTCGCGTATAACTCATCTTTATGCTGTTTTTGCTCTTTGTACGCGTCGCCCAAATAACTCGTTATTTTATAGTTGCTGTATTCTCTGTAAGCTCGCGCTGCCGCCAACGTCTTCTCTTTTGCTGTTTCGCCAAAAGTCTTCAAAGTTTCGTTATCGGACTTAATCAGTGGTTCAAACCACGCCTCAATCTGAGCATCCGTTGCCGTTCCATAGCTAAGCGAGACACTTGTCGCAACCTTAAACTTGTGCCAATCCTCATAAGTCACCGCCACCGCATTGTACTTTTTCACCGCCTCATTTATCTTGTCCCATTCCGCTTTGTATTCCTCATACAAGGCTCTAATCGCGTCATCTTTCTGCACTGCCTGTTGCTCGCCGAGCTCTTCAACTTTCTTTGTTAAGCTTTCGTCAATCCCTGCCGTGCACTTCGTCACATATTCGCCATACGTTTTTTCAGAATATGAACTAGAGTCCGCATATTCCACCATATCATCACACGCATTTATCGTCTCAGAAATGCCAGTGTAATTCTCCTTCTTGATTTCCTTAGCTACTCGATAAGCTCCCGCATGATCCACCTTAAAAATCGCTGGTACCACAAAAATCGCCGCAATCCCCAAACCAAGCACCACAGCTCCTATCGCACTGAATAAAATAATATTTTTCTTCGTCTTTGGCGACATCGGCTGACGCGGTGGCACCACTGGCTGCGGCGACATCGGTTGTAACGGGGGAACGGGTTGTCCGCCATTCGTCGCCGTCGGCTGCTGTGGTTGTTGTATACCTTCGTTCTGCATTTTCATCTCCTCCTAAACCAACGGAGTGCCATTAGCGTCACGACCATATTTGCCACTCTTCGCAAAAACCATAATCCCTGTGACAAACCCCCATAAACCATTGCCAGCCATCACGACCCAGCCAATTCCACCCAACACCAGCCCAGCAGAAACTTTTGATCCCACCGAACCATCAAGATATGAATAAGGATTAGTAGCTGCACCGACAGCCAAAGCTCCGCTAACAATAATCAAAATTATACTCACCACGAGCAACACCACATGGATAATCCCCATTTTTTTATACCCCAAATAAAAATCATGCGCGCCAACGCTCCCAAGAAAAATGCCGAGCAATCCGGCTGTGGTTGACGATTTCGCTACCCCCAATTGACTTTGTTGTGTTTGTTGTTGATTTGGATACATTTTCACCTCACTTATAATTAGTTACTTCTATACCACTTATGTTACCCCCCCCCCCACTTTTGTCAACATTTTTCTTAATTTTCTTTCAAACCCCCACATCATCATGCAGGATTAAAACCTAAAACAGATGAACAAAATGCCTCCTGTTCTTAATCTAGTTGCATATTCACTTTTTCAGCCTTCAAGTAGCCAACAAATCCTCCAGCAAAAAAGCGTGCGTTAATGGGATATTCAGTAAACTATCCCAACTCCTCCAACTGCACCCGCACCTGCGCCATCGTGTCTCGGTCTCTGACCGCCAAGGTTCCGTCCTCCAGCGTCTGGAAATCCACCACCACGCATTTCGGCGTGCCGATTTCGTCTTGGCGGCGATAGCGCTTGCCGATATTACCGTTGTCGTCGAACTCACAGACAAACTTTTCCGACAATTTCGCATAGACTTCGCGGGCTTTCTTCACCAGCTCCGGCTTGTTTTTGAGCAAGGGAAACACCGCGAACTTAATCGGCGCCAACCGCTCGTCCAACTTCAAAACCGTGCGCGTCGCGCCGTCCGCCAGCTCTTCCAAAGTGTACGCATCCGCCAAAAACGCGAGGAACATCCGCCCCACGCCCGCCGACGTTTCCAAAATCCACGGAATATATTTTTCTTTCGTCACTGGATCGACATAATTCAAATCCACGCCGGAATATTTCATGTGCTGCGTCAAATCATAATCCGTGCGGTCGTGAATCCCCTCCACCTCGTCGAAACCATACGACGGAAAATTGTATTCAATATCCCAAGCGTCGTTGGCATAAAACACCAAATGCGTGTGCTGCTTCAGCCGCAAGTTTTCCTTCCGAATACCCAGCCCCAAATACCAATCAAACCGCTCTTGCTTGATTTTCTGATACGGTTTCTCGTTCTCATGTGGCTTCACAAAATACTGCGTATCCGCCTGTTCGAATTCGCGACACCGAAACAGAAAGTTGCGCGGACTAATCTCGTTGCGAAACGCCTTGCCAATCTGCGCCACCCCGAACGGCACCTTAATCCGGCAAGTGTCAATGATGTTTTTGTAATTCAGATAAATCCCCTGACACGCCTCGCCGGGCAAATACACCGGACTCTCACCCTTGTCCGTGAAATCCCCCAAGTTCGACTTCACCAAAAGATTAAACATCCGCGCCCTCGTCCAGTCAATCTTCCCGCAAACCGGACATTTAATACTTTTGTTGTTCACCTCCCAAAGCGTGTTCAGCTCCGTGTCGCTCATTTTTTCGTCCGCCTCCACGCCAATCTTGCCGAGCTCCTTGTCCACGCGCACCCGCGCATGACAGACCCGACACTCACTCAAAGGATCCGAAAATCCGCCCACATGCCCCGAAGCCACCCAAACTTTTGGCTCCTTGAACATTGCGGAATCAATCTCCACATAATTTTCCTTGAGCTGCACATTACTCCTCCGCCACTCCGCCTTAATGTTATTGAGTAGCAGCGTCCCATACGGTCCAAAATCATACAACCCCGCCACGCCACCATAAATATCGCTGCCCTGCCACACAAAACCCCGCCGTTTGCACAAATTAATAATATCTTCCATACCAATATCTTACCATAAAATTATTAATTCCGCGCTAATTTATTGGCAAATTGCAAAACTTGTTCCGAAAAGTCTTTGCCAACCCGCACCTTCAAAACAATCGCCAAAGAACTGCTGAGCATCAACCGCGCCAACTTGATGTGCGTTGCGCCGATGCTGCCATTTGCCGCCGGCACCAACACTTCATGTCCGACGTCGAACTCGTATTTTCCGTCCTCAATCAGCTGCATGCCGTGCCCGTCCGTGCGCAAATTGGGTTCTCCACCGCTCGCTTTCGCCATATTGAGATACAACCACGCTCGGATAATGGTCAAATCTCCTCCCTTGTCCAACTCCGCCAAAACCTGTTGCAAAATCTCAAAAAAACTCCCGTCGCTGATGCCCGCCGAAGCTTTATATGCCATTTTCAGCGCCTCATATCCCAACTGCAACCGGTCATAATCTTCCAAAATCCCGCCATAAAACTGTCTCAACCGCGCCGCCGTCAGCACTCCGAGCTCTCCTTTGCCCATCCTCACCACAATTTCGCTGAGGCAAAACGGCTCAATCCCACCCGCCAGCCGCGATTTTTCCTTGCGCACACCTTTCGCCAAAACCCCCACTCCGCCCTCCGGCGTCAAAAAGTGCACAATCCTGTCCGCCTCGCCGAAATTGGTGCGTTTCAAAACCAAAGCTACGCCTTTGTAGTCCACTTTTCGACCTCCGCTTTCAATTCTTCCGGCAATATCAACGCCTTGTCAAAAACCGCCACCACGCCATATTCCGCCAAATCATCAACTTTCACGCCATCCGCCACACTACTCACCAAAATCACCGGTATTTTCCCCGTGTCGTCATATGATTGCAACTCATTCAAAAACGAAAAACCGGTCGGGCCGACCAGCAGGATATCCAAGATAATCAGTTCCGGTGTCACGTCATTCAACGCTTTCATCGCGTCTATGCCGTTGTGAAAAATTCGCGCCTCCTTTCCCGACACCCCGCCCAGCACCTCCGCCATCAAAAAATCATCATCAATCACAAAAATCAAAACAGGCTCCTTTGGCTGGACGCGAGCAAATCCACAAACAGCGTCGTGCCATCATTGTGGCGAATCGCCCCAATCCGCCCATTCATATATTTCGCAAACTTTGACACGATATAAAGCCCCAGCCCAGAACTGCCCGGACGCATTGCAATAGAGGTCGGCGCCGCTAAAAACCCATTTTTCAGATGTCGATAAATATTCATGGGCAAGCTCGGCCCAAAATCTCTCACCCCCACGCGCACCCGACTCCCAAAATCCACAGTTTTCACAAACAGCTCGCTCGGCGTGTCTTTTTCAGAATAATACATCGCGTTCCCACACAGATTGTACACCACGCTTGACAGCAACTCCGCATTTGCCACAACCAACCTTGCGCTATTGTGGTATTTGACTTTGAGCTGGCGATGATTCATGGCAAAATAATTTGCCAGCTCCAGCACCGCTTGGTCGCAAATCCTTCTGGGGTTGACCGGCTCCAGCTCAAACAACGCATCCTCCAATCGGGCAACTTTCGTTAGTTCACTGACCATCCTGAGCGCCCGCTCCGACGTCACCGAAATCTGCCGCGCTATCCGCTCCAATTCCTGTTCCGATAAATCATTTCTCAAACCAAACGCCAACTGCCGAATCAGCGCCAACGGAGTCTTCAGCTCATGGGCCACCGAAACCAGTTCTGATTCCATCCCAAACAAATCCCTCGTTACCTCTCTTCGCATACTTTCATTGTAGCACTTGCCAGCCACAATTCAAACTTAATCGTTGTATTTAATCGTATTAATCAATTTGTCAAAATCGTTCCTGAAAATCTCCGAATCCGTGCGAATCACCACTGTCTTGTCCCGCAATTTGAACACAAACGCCGACCCTTTCAACTCCGGAGTGATATAGCCGTCATAACGCGTGCCACTCGCCTCACCCACCGTCACCAACTTGGAAACCGTGTATCCGTCATCCACATACGATTTATAAAACGCCGCGATGTCATCAGTGGTTGTGCCATTAAAAATCATCACCCGAAGCGCATACACCCCAGATCCGCCCCAAGCGTCAGTGCCGACTTTCTCCACCACGCCTGGATTGAAATACGCTTCAAAATTACTGCCACCCACCGCATCCAACGACACATATTGACTCCAAGTCTTGGGATACTGAAAAGACAAACTGCCGTAATCCTCTGGCCCCACAAACTCATAATACGGGTTTTTCTCCCTTTCCAGATATTCCGCCTCATCCGCGTCGCGCTGTTGCTTTTTGGCGTCTGAGACCGCCCGCTCAATCTGACCGTCCACGTCACGGGTTTTCTCATCCAAGTCCATCTTTGTCATCACCAAAAACGCCGCCAGCGTAATCGTCGCAATCGCCAAAACCACAATGATAATCACTTGGATAATCTTGTGCCGGTGGTGTTTCTTCTCCTCTGCAATCCGCGCCTGCGCTGCTTGTGCCGCCGCGTCAACCGGTTGCCCCATCACTCCCGTGCTACTGACCAAAGGCAATCCGTTTCCGACTGGTTGTGGCGCAGCTCCTTGAGGTTGCGGCATCATTGGCTGAGGTGTCATCGGCTGCGACATCATGTCTTGAGGTTGCACTGGTTGAAACGGCGCTACTCCTCCCGCTGGTTGCGGAAAAACCGGCGCGGGTTGCGCTGGCAGTGGTTGAGGCTGAGGTGGCACCGGCTGTGGTATCGGCTGCGGCTGCGGAAAACCGCCATTCAAACTATTATTATCCATACTTCCATCATACTAGTGCTTTGTTATTTTGTCCAGTCTTTTGCGAGTACCTTTATATCATTTTTTATATTATTCAAATCTTTCTCTATCCCCTCCGCCGTCATCATCGCCCCCTTATACCGTTCCAAAGCCTCATCCAAAGTGAAATTATCCGAATAAAACCAATCAACTTCACTCTGCAACTGCTCCATTTTCTGGTTGATAGTTATTTTTGCATGTTTTTCCGACATCTTATTTCCTCCTTTTCACTTCCTTAATTAAAGCCGTAATTTCTTCGAAAAATGTTGTAATTTTTACAACACCACCCATTTTCGTCTCTCCCCGCAACAATGCATATCCACGCTGCAAAACCATCTCTGGGTTCAACCCCTCCAAAACCACTTTCAGATGCTGCACCTTGGCGTCCAACCGGTCAATCTCCACCTCCATTTTGCCCTTTGCGCTGTTCATCAGCTGCCCAACCTGCTCGCTCTTGTTTTCCACCCGCTCGCCGACCACCCCAGCCAGCCGCGCCAAAGTCAACGCATTATTTTTCACCACCTCTTTCTTGTTCCGCGACAACATCTGCGCCGCGTTGCTCGGCGTTGAAGCCCGCATATCCGCCACCAAATCCGCCAACGACTCGTCCACCTCATGCCCAATCCCCGTAATCACTGGAATCTTGCTGCTGGCAATCGCCCTCGCCAAAGCCTCGTCATTGAACACCGCAAGGTCGTCCGCCGACCCGCCGCCACGAACAATCGCAATCACGTCATATCCACCCTGTTCATTGAAATACTTCAAAGCCCCCATCATCTGGTCGACCGCGCCAAAACCCTGCACCGCCACCTGCGCCACCGTGAGCTCCAACCCGCCCCATCTTTCATCCAAAATCTTCACGAAATCCGCGTATCCCGCCGCATTTTGCGACGAAATCACTGCGATCTTCTGCGGAGGCTCCGCCAAAGGACGCTTCCTTGCCTCCGCAAACAACCCCTCCTTATCAAGTTTTTGTTTCAGCAGTTCCAGACCCTTTTTAATCGACCCCTCACCAACCGGCAAAATCTCCCGCACCGTCAAAGAAAACTTTCCCCACCGCGTCAATTTCGGCGTCGCCACAATTTTCACTTTCATGCCATCCGCGAGTTGCACTCTGAGGTCGAACAACATCAAAAAACATCCAACCGTCGCTTCCTCATCTTTCAAATCAAAAAACACATATTTGTTTTGATTGATTTTGAAACTTGCCACCTCGCCGACCAAAATCACCTCCGGATAGGCGTACTCCAACGTCTGGTTGAAGACCGCGACAAAATCACTTACGCTGAGTTCCGGCGCCATGCTTCCTGCCTTTTTTGCCACTTTCGCTGAGCAACGCGTGCTGATAAAAGCCCCAACCCGAACCGATTGTGCCGAGCAACACCACCACCCGCGTCACTACTGTCGCCGCCACTGCCACTGCCGGGTCAATCCCCGTTGCCACAAAATACCCCGCCATCACCACCTCGAAAAACCCCGCGCCGCCCGGCGTCACCACCACTGTTCCCACAATCGAAGCCAAACCTTGCGCAATAATCACCGGCGCGAACCCCACATCCGCCCCCAAAGCCAAAAAAGTGATATAAAACGTCCCCGAATCCATCAAAGAATAAAAAACGCTCCACAAAAACGGGCGTTTCAAAGCCTTTTTGTTTCCCATCATATAACCATAATCCGTGTGCAACTCACCCAAAAACTTCTCCACTTTCGCCGCCGCCAAAACATGCTTCACCTTGCCAAAAGACAAAAATCGAACAATTTTGTTAATCGCCCGACTAAACAACGTGCCAAAAAAATCAATCCGCTTGCGCTTCTGAATCAACCACACCACAAACGCCACCGCCGCAAGCAATCCCACCGCCACCAACAAACTAAAAATCGCCACCGAGAGTTTCACGCCCGTCAAAGCCAAAATCACCGCTGACACCGACATCACCAGCGCCGTCGCAATCGCCACCAAACCATAGCGCACCACTTGCATCATCGCCGCCTGCCCCGCCTTAATCCCCACGCTTTTCAGCCGCCACGCCAGATAAGCCAACCCCGACACTCCGCCGCTCGGCACAATATGGTTCACAAAGTTCAACTCAAAAGAAATCCGCATCAACTTCCAAGTTGAAACCTTTTTCATCTTCTTCGTCGACCGAATATAAGAAAAATACACCTGTCCCGCCGCAAAATACATCACGAGCTGCGCCGGAATTATCAACAAAAAAATCCAAATATTCATCCGCGCCAAATGATGCAAAGCCTCTCCAATCTCGTCGCGCGCCATCCAAACTACTACCCCAACGAGCACCACTGTAGCTATGCTTAAGATTTTTTTGAACATACAAGTCATTATACACGGCTTTTCAACAAAATGCCACTAGCAACTCGAAAACGGTCTTGTTGGCGTAGTTCCCTTGCCGGTTTTGTTGATGCAATACTCTTGTTGATGTGTCTTTCTTGCCGGTCTTGTTGCACAACCACCCACATTCACAGGTACAGAACCGTGCCAGCCAATCGTTATTGGTGGCAGTCGGTTCTTCGCTTCAATCTGTCGTCACAGATTGAAGAGCCCTG
>JAISOF010000036.1 GCA_031275815.1 Candidatus Nomurabacteria bacterium | reverse complement strand
AAGGTGCCGCTTACTGGATTAATCTTGTAAGCAGTAGAATCACAATCACTGACCGCAATGGGTTTTAGACAGTTGTCAGTACTGCTGTTGGTGCTAATGGTGGTGTGGTAGCCAGTGGGATTGTTGGTGGTAGTGGTCACAACCACACTGGCACTGGCAGTTGGAGCGTTGGGTAGAATGTTGGAGAAGTTGACTGAAGTGCCGGTGAGGGCGAGTTCGATGGTGGGGGTGGGGGTGGGTTTGAGGGGGTTGGGGGTGTCGGCGAAGACGGTTAAGGGAGTGGCGGGGAAGAGGAAGAGATAAGCCACGACTACTAAGGTTAGTGAGAAGACAAGGACGGCGGGTTTGGGGGTTAGGGGTTGGGGTTTGAGGTTATGTGGGTGAGATGGTTTTGGCGGGACCAGAGAGAGAGAGAGAGAGAGAGAGAGAGAGAAGTTTTCGCACGCGAGCAAGCCGCTCCCGCATGTGTGATATAACTTTCCCAGACTCACTTTTACTCAACATATTAATGAAAGTGTAACATAAGCACAAATAAAAAAGCAACATTTTTTTCTTCAATTCCAACCCAACCTTGTGCGCTGAAATAAGAAAACAGTCGAAACTTGAAAAATTACGTTATGTTCGAATTAAACAAGTAAAATCTCATACTAACAATCTTATCCAATTACAGATTACATCGTCAATATCTCAGCCAAAATAGCCCTCCTATCGCACTAATTTATGCGAATAACTGTCAACGACTTCGCTAATCAGAGTTTGGTATTTGGTGTTTTGAGCGTTAGCGTAACGCTTGAAACGCTCAACGCTACGCTCGCTGAGGGTGATGGTCACGCGGCGTTTTTTGACTTTGCCGAGCAGTTCATCCGGTGACGGCAAAAAATCGTCCACAGGCACGCTTGCCTCTATGGCCTCCGCAATCTCCTTTGGCGCGTCTTCATAAATCTCTTTCATTTCGTCTCCTTTCGTATTTTTTTATTCCATTCCTCCAATATCCAGCTCCAAATATGCGCACTCTTTCTTCCCTGTATGTGAATCGGACTGTCAAAATGCCTTTTTGGGTTTTGCCAAAGCAGAACCAACGCTTTTCAGCGCCAGAGTGCTTGACGTCTTTTGTGATATAACGGTTGCCGTCCAAAAATGCTTTGGTTGCCTCTTTGAATGAAACGTTGTGCTTCTGAATATTCAGCGCCTCTTTGGCTTCGTCCCATTCAAAACTTTTGTATATCATACATATCATTATACATGCTATAATACGCATTATCAATAGTTTCTTGGACTTTTCTGGAAGTTTTTAAGTCTTTCCATCTATTGCTTGCTGTTTTGTTATTCTGATATGCGTGTGGAGATTACAACCGCCCCATGACCGCCCGCATACTGTAATATTCCCAAGCTCCACCATTATAAGCGTCCGCCGCCCAAATCCCCGATACTTGCCCGTAATCCGCCGAGCCGCCCCGATAAGCCCAAGGATACTCGCCATCCACTAGCCACGAATAATCTCCGTCCCAAAACTGATTCTGCCAATAGACCGACTGCACACCCGCCACCTCGTGCAAAGCGTGTCCGCCACAATACTGATAGGTGCAAGCGTCAATATTATAATAATGCGAATAGCCTTCCGAGCTCCAACTTGGTCGGATTGCCAATGGATTGTCCGGATAGTTATTGTAATAATTGGCGTTCAGAGCCGTTGGCATAGAGCCGCCCATCCTGCCATTGCTCACCGCCGCTGTAATTTCCCATGCCCCGCCAGCCATATCATAAATGCCATAAACGTTATGAGTGGTGCTCGCCAACTGCCCCAACTCTGAATAATAAACCAGCGACTGATTGCTATAAGTGCAATCCACTGCTCCGGTCACCGCCGTTTCCAAAATTGGATACTCCGTTTCATCCCCACTCGGGTTTGGACCGCAGCCCGTAATTCCTATTCCCGTATTGCCATTGCCATCTTGCAAAACTTTGCTGAAGGCACCGTTATTCTGCACCTTATGATCCCCCACACCCGCGCCATAAACTGAGGCACTGAGATAAGCTGCCGCACCCCACTGATCATTGCGCATCTGAGTTGTGTGGTATGAACCCAAATTATGTGAGTTCTGAACCAACCCCGAAACGCTACTTCCTCCCACATTATTCACATCCAAAACCCCCATCGCTTTCACAATTGCATACTGCACCCCGACCGTCTGAGAAACTTGGCTCTTCAAGCTCGGTTTGACTGTCGGAGCTGTCGCCGAGCCCGTCAACTCATATTTCGCGACCCAAAAACCATTCAGTTCCCTGCCCGTGGAGGTAGTAAAAGCGGGATGTGTCGACCAAGTGGAATGATTGTACGGCGTGGCTGTCGGATAGTCGCGCGAAATCCCACACTCCGTTCGATAATCTTTGGCATGGCTCGGCACGCCAGAATAATTCTCCGTACCGTCCGATGATGAGCAGGTCACTGCCGGAGTCTTCTTTGGAGCAGTCGACTTTTCAAAGCGCACCGCAAACAATTCCGTAGCCGCAACCGACTTGTCGATGCCGGAGTGGCGCATCACCTCATAAGCATAACGGGGGACATACACCCAATAACCCAACACATCGTCCTCGGGGATTGCCGCACCAATTGCAGCATAATCGCGGAAATAAGCCAGTGCCGTGCAAGTATTCTCACCGCCACCGCAATTGTATTTCGCGTTGCTGTCATCCAAAGTCACCGCGTTCGCCCACTTTTTATTGTCATAATTCGCCCAGTCAATCGCCGCTGTCCGTTTGTCCGCTTTATTTACCACTGCCACCATATTATCGTCTTTGTCTATAATGATGTTATTCGATGTATCGCCCGTAACCGCTGTGGAAGACTTCACCCACAAACCGGAGGCATTTGAGGCTGGCGGTTGTGGCACAGGGATTATAGCTTCCTCATCATAAGCGATATCCACTGTATAGTTGCCAATCTGGGCACCAGCTGGGATTGTAATTTTTACATCAAAAACCACCGTTTCACCGGCAGCGTTAGTGGCAGTATCGTCGCTGGTAACCAAAATTGCAGTTGGCACATCGGTCAACTTGCAAGGGTTTGTGGAGGAGTCAGAAGTGCAGGTTGAAGTTTGCGCGTTAGCCAAAGAATCTGCATAAATCTCCACCACTGCTCCCGAAAGAGTGTTCGCGGAAAGGGCGGCCGTCAAATTATAGCCAAAGTTCGCATCTGTATCCCTGACCGTGACCGTGGAAGTCCGCCTGATTACAATCTCACCAGTCTGTTGAACCTCAATAATCGTTTGATTATTATCCGTAACTGTCACATGAGAGGTTTCTGCTCTCGTCAAACTGATGGAACGATAAAACACCGCCGCCACCCAACCAATCAAGACAACCGCCGTCAAAATTGCCAAAAATCTCATCTTGAACATCTTTATATGCGCCCAAACACTTTGCCTCAGTTCCGCCCCAAACTTACCTATAAGTGCCTTTTCTCTGTTATCCCCATCACGTAACTTCATCCCTTTTTCTCCTTATAGTTTATATAAATTATTATAACTATTAATAATATACACTAAAATATGGAACCATAACAATATTTTTCACATTTTTGTGCATAACTATACCCTCCTTGCCTAGTCGCCTCTTAAAACCTAGTCACTCTGTCGTAATATTTTGGTAAACATTGCGACAGCACTCCTAAAAAAAGGACAGCCACGCTTGGCTGTCTAAAACCAGATACGGAACTTACGCCCCTTTTCTACACATGGCTGCCCAATTTTGAGCGCAATAGCGTATAGAAAACGCTTCCGTAACTAGTTTTAGACTTTATAATTGTAATTGATTTTTGGATTTTTTTCAACAATTTCAAAATACCTATCGATATTGCTCAGGATGTGATATAATAACCGGCAAGTTGCACAAAAACAATCGGCAACTTGGCAAAGCCACGGGCGAGTGGTGAAATTGGTATACACGTCAGACTCAAAATCTGATGGCAGCAATGTCGTGAGGGTTCAAGTCCCTCCTCGCCCACCATATGATAGAAAACACGCAGAATCATTCAAAAACCGTTGGAAAAGCGCGCGCAACCAAGTATGATGAAGATATGAACTATTTTGAAGTCAGTTTGATAAAAGTTTTGTCCAAAAGCGATATCTTGACTTATGCCTCCTCCGACCCGCTCGCTGTTGGCACAATTGTTCACGTGCCTTTGCGCCACAAGACTGTACTGGGTGTTGTGATAAAAAAAGTGAACAAGCCCAGTTTTGCAACCAAAGCCATTCTTGATGTTGTGGAAAATACAGCAGTCCCTTCATATCTTATCAAAATTGCTTTTTGGTTGAGTAAATATTACAACACCCCGCTACCAGTAGTTTTTCAAACCGTCCTGCCGAACGGGCTCGACAAAAATCGCCGTACACATATTTTAACAGCTCCCCCCGCCCGCCAAGATTTCGCCCCCCCACCCTTGAACACTATTCAAACTCAAGCCATCAAAGACATTCAAACCAACCCTAATCCCACCATCTTACTGCACGGCGTCACCGGCTCCGGCAAAACCAATATTTATATCAAACTGATGATAGACGCGCTCCAAAACCACCAATCCTCCATCCTGCTTGTGCCAGAAATTGCGCTCAGCTCGCAACTGGTTTCTGGTTTGAGGGCGGTTTTTGGCGACATGGTGACGCTGATGCACTCCAATCAAACCGAATCTGTCCGACACAGGTTGTGGCAAAAACTCCTGCACGCCACGACCCCTCAGATTGTCATCGGGCCGCGCTCCGCTATTTTTGCGCCTGTTCAAAATCTTGGGTTAATCGTGATTGACGAGGCGCACGACAACAGTTACAAACAGGACAAATCCCCAAAATATAGTACTCTCAGGCTGGCCTCCGCGTTCACATTATTTAACAAAAACCTCAAAGTAGTGTTCGGCACCGCCACCCCCAACGTCGCGGATTTTCTGTATGCCAAACAAAAAAAATCATGCGTCAGCATCAAGACCAAAGCCAACCGAGCCGCCACCGCACCCGCCATCACAATTGTTGACTTAAAAAACCGCGAACTGATGAAAAAACATCGCATTTTCAGCGACACTCTGCTTCAAGCCATCGAAGCCACTTTAAAAAACCACGAGCAATGCCTGATTTTTCACAACCGACGCGGCAGCGCCAGCCTCACCCTGTGCGACCACTGTGGCTGGCAGGCTTTGTGCGATGAATGCCTGCTCCCCTTGACGTTGCACGCCGACAACTTCCAATTCTTGTGCCACACCTGTGGCAGAAAGTTCAAAGTTCCTTTCGCCTGCCCAGAATGCCAAAACACTTCCATCATCCACAAAGGCATTGGCACCAAGCTGATTGAAAGCGAACTGAAAAAGCTCTTCCCCAAAACCAAAATCGCCCGTTTCGACCGCGACACCCCCAAAGAATTATCCATGAGCAACGTATACGATGAGGTAAAATCCGGCGCCGTCCAAATCATCATCGGCACCCAATCCATCGCCAAAGGCTTCGATCTTCCCAAACTGTCGCTGGTCGGTGTCATCCAAGCCGATCAAGGGCTTTCCTTGCCGGATTTTTCCTCTGAAGAACGCACTTTTCAACTGCTATCCCAAGTTGTCGGCCGCGTGGGGCGAAACAGCAATATCACCAGCGCCATCATCCAAACTTATCAGCCCGACCACCCGATTGTTCAGTTCGGCATTGCCCAAAATTACGCGGATTTTTATGCATATACCTTGAAAAAACGCCGCCACGCCAATTTTCCACCGTATTGTTTCCTTTTGAAACTAATTTACACCGGCAAAACCGAGAAAATCGCCCTGTCCAATTGCCAAAAACTCCTGCGCCTCGTTCAATCCGATTTCCAGGATGTGCAAGCCATGTCCCCCACACCAGCCTTTTATGAACAGGGAAAAAACATCTTTCGTTGGCAAATCATCATCAAGAGTGCCAAACGCGAACGCCTGAACCAAATCTTGGAACAGATAAAACTCGGCAATAATTGGCAATTTGACATCGACCCCAGTGGAATATTATAGACAAATGCGATATAATATCAATCATTCATGAAAAAGATTTTAACCACCCCAGACCCGCGCTTGCGCGTCAAATCCAAAAAGGTCTCGGAAATCACGCCCGAAATCCAAAAAATCATCAAAGAGATGATTGAGTTGAGCCTCGACTGGGAAAAAAGCCACCCTCACGAATTATCCGCCGCGATGGCAGCTCCGCAAATTGGTGAAAACGTGAGGGTCATCATCTTGCGCAACAGCCTTGATGACAAACACGACATTAGCTTCACGGTGTTAATCAACCCCGAAATTGTCAAAGCCGAAGGCGTGCTTGAAACCGACTATGAGGGTTGTTTGTCCGTGCCAAGAGTGTACGGACTGATAAAACGCCACAGCAAAATCCGCGTCAAGGCACTTTTGGACACCGGTGAAGAAGTGCGTTTCAAGATTGACGGCGGGTTCGCACGCACCATCCAGCACGAGATTGACCACTTGAACGGCGTCCTGTTCATTGACCACATCAAACACCAAACCGACGCTTTTTTTGAACTGGACAACAAAGGTAACCTGCAACCTCTGGATTATGCCACTGATATCAAAGACAACCGTGAACTTTGGGGTGAAGATGAGTGACCGCACCTCAACCACCACCCGCCCAATCATATTTTTTGGCACAGAAGAGGCGCTGGCGGTCACTCCCCTCACCAAATTGCTTGAATCCAAATATCACATCACCGCCATCTTCACCGCACCAGACAATAAGGCGGGGCGCGGGCAAAAACTGACCGCGCCAAAAATCAAAGAAATCGGGCTGTCGCACCACATCCCAGTTTTTCAGCCCGAAAAATCCCAAGAGATTCGGCAAATACTGACCACATTAACAGATGAAAAACTGGAAATAACTCGCCCCATCGGTGTGCTGGTCGGTTATGGAAAAATCATTCCGCAATCAGTCCTGGACTGGTTTGAGCCGCTGGGCATTGTCAACCTCCACCCCTCCTTGTTGCCAAAATATCGCGGCCCCAGCCCCATCGAAACCGCCATCTTGAACGGCGATCACGCAACCGGCATTTCCCTCATCCGACTCACCGCGAACATGGACGCGGGCGCAATTTATGTTCAAAAAAAGCTGGCTCTTGGTGGCAAAGAAACCAAAAAAGAGCTATACGCCAAATTGTCCGAACTCGGTACAGAGAGTTTGCTGGCGATATTACCAGAACTTCCTCACTTCTTGGCAACGGCGCAAGACGAAACCAAAGCGTCTTATTGCCAAAAACTGGATAAATCCATGTCTGAATTGAAACCCCGCGAAAAAACCGCCCGCGAACTTTATAACCAAATCCGCGCCTTTCTCAGTTTCCCAAAATCCAAACTGAATTTATGCGGCATAAACTGCGTCATCACCATGGCGGATGTCGCCGAACACCCCCAGACTGAACTCGACCTCAAATGCCAAGACGGCAACTACCTCATCATCAACCGCCTTATCCCCGAAGGGCGCAAAGAAATGACCGCCCGCGACTTCCTCAACGGTCTTCACTAACCAAAAGGTATATATCGCCCAATTAGTTACTACTGACCCCCAATATCTTATCTCGATTAGCCGCAATCTCATCCCTCAGCTCACTCCCCACCTTCACCACAATCTGCTGATAATCCGGACGATTCTTGGTCAGCCAATAAACCGAAGCAAACTCCTTGTCAAGCTCTGGCGAATCGCTCACAAAACCACCCTTCTCAACCAACAATCTGTAAAAATCATGACTCTTATAATCCCCGCTTGACGAGAGTACTTCCTTTATCGTCGCCTCGTCGCCATCAATCACCCGCTCAAACTCCCGCACCTGCTCATCCGTCAGTCCCTCCGACATCTTGGCACCCACTCTAATCTCCAACTCCTCTTGCGTGTGTGCCAAAAACTCCTTTTTCTGAGCGTCCGGCAACTCACCCAGTCCCACTTCTTCCAAAAAATCATTATCCAATTTAAACATATTAATCACCCTCCTTTGTTTATAATATCATAGTTTTTGCGGTTTTACCTCACGGATAAATAGTTCCAGCCGGTCGCCCACTTCCAGATTGATTTTGTGCTCCGTCTTAATGGACAGCCCACACATCTCGCCAGCCACCGCCTCTGAAACCTCAATTTTCTCGCGTTGCACCTTGTCCACCTCCGCCTCCGCAATCACTTTATGTTTGCGCACCACACGCAATTTATAGCCACTCGCGATTTTGCCTTTTAATACCTCGCCCCCCGCAATCACACTGCTTCGACTGGTGCGAAAAACTCCCCGCACCGCCAATTCCCCCATCTCCGTTTCAATCACCTCTGGTGGCAACAGACTTTCAATCTCTTTCTTCACATCATCAAGCAACTCATAAATCACATTAAAAATCCGCACCGATACGTTATCCCGCGCCGCAATCCGCTTGATACTCGCCGGCAGCTCCACACTGAAACCATATATAATCGTGTCCCCGCCAACCGCCACTCGCACATCGTTCTCGGAAACATTCCCCACACCACTTCCCACAATTTGGATATCCACCAATCCTTTGGTATCAATCATTTTCAAATTATCGACAATCGAGGTTACCGACCCCTGCACATCGGCTTTCACCACAATATTCAACCGCTTTTTGTTGTCCGAATCACTCATCTTGCGCAACAAATCCAGCCCTGTGGTGTTGGTGGTCGCCAACTCATTTTGCATTTCTATGCCAATCGCCGCCGCCGTCTTCCGCGCCTCTTTTTCATCAGTCGCTTCCTTGAAATAATCACCAAAATTGGGTAATTCTTTGAAGCCCGTGACTTTGACAGGCGTCGCTGGCGTTGCTTTGCCCTTTGGCGACCCCTTGAAATCCAACATCACGCGCACCTTGCCATACACCTTGCCCGCCACCAAAAACTCCCCCGTGAACAACGTCCCGCTGGTCACCAACAGATTCACCACTGCGCCCTTGCCCACCTCCATGTGCGATTCAATCACCAACCCCTCCGCCGGCCCATCCTCATCCGCTTTCAACTCATCAATATCCGCCGTCAACAAAATCATATCCAGCAATTTGTCCAATCCCTCATTCTGCTTGGCAGAAACCGCCACTGTGATGGTATTACCACCCCACTCCTCCGGTTGCAAATTATGCTCCGACAATTCTGCCATCACACGACTCACATCCGCCTCTGGCTTGTCAATCTTATTAATCGCCACAATAATCTTGGCGTTGGCACTGCGCGCAAACTCAATCGCCTCTATCGTCTGCGGTTTCACCCCGTCGTCCGCCGCCACCACCAACACCACAATATCCGTCAATGCCGCCGAATGCTGACGCAAAGCCTGAAACGCTGAATGACCAGGTGTGTCCAAAAACGTAATCAACCTCCCGTCATGATTCACCTGATAAGCCGCAATGTGTTGGGTGATTCCGCCCGCCTCGCCGTCCGCTGTTTTTTTGTTCAACAAAGTGTCTAGCAAAGTCGTTTTTCCGTGATCAACATGCCCCATCACCGCCACAATCGGCGGACGTCTGACCGCATGTTCTGACGGCACTCGATGATGTCCGCCACCCACCAGTGCCGTTTCCTTTTTCTTCAACTCCACGTCCAGCCCCAATTCGTCAATCATGATAGACACCGTTTCAAAATCCAGCCGCTGGTTGATGGTTGCCATAATACCATTTTTGAACAACCCCCCAATCAAATCTGTCACCGGTATCATGAGCGCCCGTGCCAACTCATCGACGGTAACGGAGTTAGTAATCACCACTACTTTTTTCTCCATTCGCTAACTCCTTTCTGTCGCCCTCTACGCAACTTATTTCTTTTTGGTTTCATTCAAAGACAATGATATCTTGCGACTCGCTGGATCAATCTCCAAAATCTTGAATTGTTTTCGCTCATTCAACGAAAACACCTTTTCCGGATCAACATCACTGCCCTGTCCCAACTCCGACACGTGCACCAAAGCCTCCACCGCCGGTGAAATCTGCACAAACGCCCCAAACGGTGTAATCCGCGTAATTGTCCCCTCGATTTTATCGCCTTTTTTCAGCTGATTGACCTCTGCAATCCAAGGATCTTCCGTCAGTTGCTTGATCGACAAACTCAACCGGTCTTTGTCAATTGAAATGATTTTGGCATTAATTTCGTCGCCAATCTTCACATAATCGTTCGGATTCATCACCCGCTCCCAGCTAATCTCGGAAATATGCACCAACCCCTCAATGCCGTCCACATTCACAAACACTCCAAAATCCACCACACCGGTCACCACGCCAGTCACTGTTTCCCCCACCGTCAATTTGTCAAACCGCTCTGACAATCCATCTTTCACCGCCTCTTTTTCGGAGAAAATCAGCTTGTTATTCTTTTTGTCCGCATCCAAAATCCGCACTTTCAAAGGCTTGCCGACAAGAGAGTTCAACTTTTGCAGTATTTCATCTTTGTCCGAGCTGCCCACACGCGGATAATGTTCCGCCGAAAGCTGCGATACCGGCACAAAACCCCGTACTCCCTCATATTCCACCAAAAGTCCCCCACGGTTAGCGTCAAACGGCACCACCTCAATCACCTCGCTATTCTCCATGTGCGCCAAAATCTCGTCCCAACTCTTGTCCTTGGCAGCCTTGCGAAACGACAACAGCACAAAACCATCCGGCATTTCCTCATCAATCACGCTCGCCGAAATTGTTTCACCAACGTTCATATCCCGCGCAAAACTCGCCTCGCGCCGCGAAACCATGCCAATCCCCCGTGCGCCGAGGTCAATCAGAATCTCGTGCTTTTTCACCGACAGAATCTTCCCCTCCACCGTTTCGCCCGCTATCAGCGGTCGCAAGCCCTCAGCCTCAGAAGCCAACAGCTCATCCATTGTTACTTTTTTATCATTTTTTCCCATAATTATTACCCGTTGTCATCTTTAATTAATAATCAGCGCCGGACTTTTCGAGACAACACTAAAAAATCCTCCGCAACAACACTATACCAATACTAACACTATCGTGATATAATTACAATATGATTTTAGGAATTGATACCGGAGGCACCAAAACACTGCTCGCGCTGTTCTCCGACAGCGGTGAGATTTTGCGCCAATTCAAGTACCCCACCCCTCAAAATTACAACGAATACATCTTGCAACTCATCCACCACGTCAAAAACGATTTTGCGGACATCACCGCCATCTCCATCGCCCTGCCATCGCCCGTCGAACACAACCGCCCCCTCCGGTTCGCCAACCTCGCATGGCAAGGAGTTGATCCCGCTAAAGACCTCACTGAAGCACTCGGCGTCCCCGTGCTTGTCGAGAATGATGTTAGTTTGGCGTGTATATCCGAATGCAAAGATACTGCGGGTTTATGTCTGTACATAGCTATTGGTACCGGTATCGGTAGCGGACTGGCTTTTGATGGTCATCTTGTCCCAGAACTCGCCAGTTCCTTCAATATTGGGCATATCGTGCTGAATTACGGTGGAGAACCGCGCGAATGGGAGTCTTTCGCCTCCGGCAAAGTCCTGACCGAACACTTTGGCAAAAAAGTGGAAAATGGACTGACCGAATCCGAATGGGCAGAAGTCGCCGCTCGCATCAGTTGCGGTTTATTGGCTGTCTGCCCGATTTTCAAACCTTTGACCATCATCTTTGGCGGAGGAGTGGGCGCCCATTTTGACTATTTCAAACCCGCGCTCGAACCCATTCTCACCACCCACCTCAAGCCCTATTACCGACCAAAAATGCGCCTCTCGCGCCGCCCCAACGAAGCCACGCTTTATGGAAGCTACGATTATGCCAAAGACCAACTTAAATAACCTCTTGAAAAGCCTGCCGCCCGAAGACCGGCAAATCGTCCTCCGCATCGTCGCCGATTTTCCGGAGTTCAATTGGCGAGCCACGCCAAGGTTCGCGTGGGTGTCCAAAAAAAACACCATCCAACTGGGTGAACCCCAGCCAAATTATGCCCTTCTCGCGCTCCACGAGCTCTCACACGCCATTTTAAACCACAAAGACTATATCCAAGACATCTCCCGCCTCAAAATGGAAAGAGACGCCTGGAACCACGCCAAAACCGCTCTCTGCCCGCGCTATCAAATCCCCTTTAACGAAGATTTCGCCGAAACCCAACTCGACTCCTATCGCAACTGGCTCCACCAAAAATCCAAATGCCCCGCCTGTGCCCAAACCCGCTTCCAAGACCGCTCCGGCGCTTATCACTGCCCGTTTTGTGAAAAATAAACCGTGCCAAGATTTTTGCAAAATTGGGATGATGAGTTTGTATTTTAATCGTGGTGGCTGTATACTGGAAAGTAACGATAGAAAGGTGCAAAATATGAAAACCGAGAAAACCAATATAAACCAAGAAAGCCTACCGCCAAACCCTCAAGAACTGGAGCCAGTTTATCGCTATAACGGTGGTAAACTTGACCCGAATCTTGACAGCGAGTGGCTGGCTAGCATCATTGACAAGGAGGCACTGAATGAAGAATGGTTCGAAAAAGCCAATCAGCTAATAGATGAAGATGCCAAGTTAATAACTCGCCCAGATTCTGCTGAAAGGGAGAGGGTGCTAGCTGTTCGGCAAAGTTTTTTTGATGATGTGCTGGGTTTTAAGAATGGGGCGTCTTTGCTAGAAGCAGACGTTTATGACGAAATTAGACACTTCTACGCCACTTTGACGCCAATCGGTACCGTATTAGGAGCGATTTACTGCCTGAACGAAAGTGGTCTGGACAGTAAGAAGATTATTAACTCTTTCCCGCGGACTCTGAGCTATAGCCAAGAAAACATCGAAAACAGAATAGCTTTTCTCGATGAGCGGGGCTTGGACAATAAGAAGATTATTAACTCTCTCCCGCAGACTCTGAGCTATAGCCAAGAAAACATCGAAAACAGAATAGCTTTTCTTGATGAGCGGGGCTTGAATAGTAAGAAGATTATTAACTCTTTCCCAGCAGCTCTGAGTTATAGCCAAGAAAACATCGAAAACAAGATCGCTTTCCTTGATAAACTTGGTCTGGACAGCAAGAAGGTTATTAACTACTTCCCATCAACTCTGAGTCATAGTCAAGAAAACATTGAGAAAAAGATAGCTTTTCTTGATGGGCGGGGTTTGGACAGCAAGAAGCTTATCAACACTTTACCGCCAACTCTGGGTTATAACCAAGAAAACATCGAAAACAAGATAGCCTTTCTTGATGAGCGGGGCTTGAATAGTAAGAAGATTATTAACTCTTCCCCGTCAACTCTGGGTCTTAGCCAAGAAAACATTGAAGAAAAAATAAAGTTAGTCCAACGTCTCGTTAAATTGAGCGGACAAGATATGTCGCCAGAGGACATTATTAATAGTGCACCAGTTTTAATTGGTAGCTCATCAAAAAAACTTTTAGCTCAAGCCAGATTAGTTCTGGAGAATGCTGCTAATGGCAAGATTGCACCAGAAGACATACTGAGTCTAATAATACGTCCTATAGAGTCCCACGTGCTAACCGCAGCTGACAACCCTCCGGGTAAAAGTTACAAACAGAACCTAGGAACTAATTATCAACAAATAAGACCCCTATCTAAGACCAACCGCACGGCTTACACGTTGGAACAAATCAGCCAACCCGACGCCTCCCAAAAAATCGGCAAAAAAGCCATTCTGGCGTTCCTGAGATACAAAACAAAAGACGGCAACAAACCAATCAGCGACCCCGACCATAAATATGACAATTTGAGCAAAGATTTTCCGAAGTATTTTTCCGAAAAATAGTTTTTCAGCATGCATAAATAACAATAACTACACCAACGCCCCCGCACTCGGACTTGGCAAAACCGTTTCTGGCAGCCATAATCAAAACAAATCCACATGAATGCCGGTTCTGGTTAGCTCAAGCACCAAGATATCTTCATATACTCTATACTCTATAAATTACTCTATAAATTAATATCCCATCCGGTTCAACATGGGCATATTAATCATTTCGTGGACCCCAAAATATGCGCCGACATTTCGTTCACATCGTTATACAAATGCCCGCTCATTTTTTTCGCGCCACGATTAGCCTTGTTAATCGCCCTGATAGTTTCATCGTTAAACATCCTCACGTCAAACGGAAAATCCTCCTCCCTCTGGACTCGCTTCAGGAACATCCTCAAAGCCGACGGCATATCAAAACCGATTTCGGCAAAAATCCGCTCCACGTCCTTCTTGAGCTTCGGGTCTATTCGCACCTGCACTAATTCCGTATTCGCCATTTTCATCTCCTTTGTATATATTTATATATAAATAATATATAAATACATACACCACGTCAAGCTCCTTTAATCACAAACCTCTATGCAAAAACCAGAAAACACCCTCGAAAAAGGGTGTTTTCCATCCAAAAGCGCTTAAGTTTAATTAAGCAGCCTTTTTCACTGGGCCGCGTCGGGAAATCCGACCGCCCTTTGCGCCGGCAATTTTTGCCAGTGCTGGGTTCGCCGCAAAACCGCCAGTGTGACCGTTTTTGCCGCCCTTGCTACCGATCTTCGCATAAAACGAAGCTCCGTATTTTGCTTTGTTGGTTGCAGCAGCTTTTTTGCCGCCTTCTTTTGTTCCTGCCATTTTTGACATTCCTAACTCCCACCACATTAATTAAATAACTTAACCACCCGTACCAAAATGCATTTTTGCACTTCCTCTCAAGGTGTTAATCAGCATTATATCACACCGCTTGCGGTTTGTCAATATGTTTTTGTTAAAAAACATGTTTTAATATAACATTTTTTCACAGGGGGACAGTCCCCCTTTTTTAAAAATATGTTTTAATATAAATATTTTCCTATTGACTTTATGCCTTTCATGATATATTATAGAGGTAATTGAGTTTTGTGCGAGAGAACTCAAACCAAAAAACTTAAAAAATCCCCACTTTGGGGCTTTTTTATTTAATTTTTATGTTAAAATGTAGCTATGGAAGGATATCAGTTCAGTATTTTCTGGTTAGTTGTGGGTCTTTTGGTGAGCGTCGGCGGGATTTTGATTGTCAGATATTACAAAGAAGTCTCCGACAACCTCGCACACGGCGTTTCCAGCTATCAAAAGGTCAAAGCTTGGGGCGTGGGTTTCGCCGCTGCCGGCATTTTAATGGCGCTCAACGTCCACATGATGTTGCTTGAATTAATCGCCAACTTGATTTTTAGTCCAAACAAGTGATAAAATCTGTGTAAAAGAGGAGGTCAACATGTCCACAAAACGCATGGCGTGGAAAAACTACTTTATGTCGCTTGCCAAAATGGCGGCGGAACGGGCAACTTGCGAACGTTTGAAAGTCGGCGCCATTATCGTCCGCGACAAGCGTATCATCGCCACCGGATACAACGGCTCCGTCTCGGGTGAAGTGCACTGCATAGACGAGGGTTGCCGCATGGTCGACGGACACTGTATCCGCACCATCCACGGCGAGGCCAACGCCATCTTGCAATGCGCCAAATACGGCGTACCAACTGATGGCGCGGAGATTTACGTCACCCACTTTCCCTGTCTGAACTGCACCAAGTTAATCATCCAAGCTGGCATCAAACGCGTGTATTACGAAAGAGATTATCGTAACGACTCTTATGCCATTGAACTGTTCGAAAAAGCCAATGTAAAAGTCGAGAAAGTCAAATGAACGACCTCTTGAAAACTGGCATGGATGAAAGTTGGGCAAAAGTGTTTTCAGACGCCAACCTGACCGAAAAAATCCACCAAATGGGTGATTTCTTGCGCAAAGAACGCGAATCCGGACGCCAGTTTCTGCCCGCCCCGAACAATATCTTCCGCGCATTCAAAACCCCGATTAATCACGTCAAAGTCCTAATCATCGGTCAAGATCCCTACCCCACCCCCTCGCACCCCGTCGGACTGTCATTTTCCGTCGCCGAAACCGTCAAAGTCCTGCCGCCCTCCCTCATCAACATCTTCCAAGAACTTTCCGACGACCTCAAAAAGCCAGCCCCGAAAACCGGCGACCTCTCCCGTTGGGCGGAGCAAGGCGTGATGTTACTCAACCGCGTCCTGACCGTCGGGGTCGGCAGTCCCGCCTCCCATCGCGGCAAAGGCTGGGAAGAAGTCACCGAAACCGCCGTCAAAGCTCTGAACAATCGCAAGCAGAAACCTTTCGCCGCCATCCTCTGGGGCTCCGACGCCCGCAGCCTCAAACACTTGCTGACCAACGCCCACGTCATCGAAAGCCCGCACCCCAGCCCCCTCTCCGCCCATCGCGGCTTCTTTGGCTCCAAACCCTTCAGCCGCACCAACCAATTCTTGGAAGAACAAGGTGAAACACCCATCGACTGGTGACCCTACCCTATGAAATTTTACTAAAGTATTTCTTCTGCAACTCCATTGCGCGCCGGATTTTCGCCATTTTCTCCTCACTGAAAAACTTCGCCCTCAGCTCCTCAACGTGAGAATCAAGACTATCCCGCTCTGTATGCCCACGCCCATACAGCCCAAGATAAGAATCCCCCAAAATCGCATCCATCCTATGTTTCGCCAAAGCCACCTGCTCCTTGCCCCACTCTCTTTTTTCAAGCAACATTTTTTTCTCCCTGTTGTAAGCACCCCTGCCAAACAACTTCTTGAGAGCTCCCGTGGAGCTCCGCGCACTTTCCAACTCATCCAATTTTTTGCTTAATTCAGCAATTTGCGCCATCGCTGCCTGCTCACTATTTTTCGCTTCAATTATCTTCACCACATTCTGTAACACCTTATTATTGTCCGCATATTCAGTTGCCTTATCTCCGCCAAACTTCCCGATAAACCCATCCATTTTGGTTGAAATATGCTTGCCATCTGGAGTCTTATTGGCCCTCACCTCTGCTCCAGTAAAATCCTGCCCCAACTCCAATAAAATATCCATATACTCCCTCGCCGCCTCTCCAGTGCTGGTTTCTTTGCCCTGACCAGTTTCCGATTTCATGGTAGCGATAACCTGCTCCCTCTTGGCAGCCGCTTCCCTAGCCTTATTCATATTTTTCTTATTATTTTGCTCGGTCAACGGAGTATTTTCCGGTCGGGTTTCCCCAACAATTGCCCCCTGCTCTTTGGACACAATTGCCTCCCGACCGCTTTCCACTTGCGGTTCCGCGTCTTTCCGGCGGCGCCTGACTTCGTCGACCAAAATGGCATAGAGATTCCGCGCAGCATCATATTGCAAATTGAGCTTAAGCTTTACCGCCTCGTCAACATTAGCATCCAACTCATTAAATCTCTTAAAATACTTTTCTGTCGTTGTTTTCAGCGCATCTTCAACTGTTGAGTCTGAAAGGTCAAGATTATCCAAAATAGCCTTTTGCTCTTTCGCCAAATCAAGGCTGTACTTTGTATTTTCGAAAGCCTCATCTTCATTTTTGTCATAAAACTTACCACGCTCTTCTTCTTTCATCTCATCAAACCGTCCATCTTCAATCAACTTCAATCTTTCCGCGTTCACGGCAAGCGCATTGTCAACCAACGTCGCCAAATACTCATACCGCCCCTCTTGTGTGCCCAAGTTTATTTTCTCTGTATCCGCCAACTCCAAACCATAAGGTCCATATTTATCAGACTCCTCTTCATCTTCGGTCAGCGAAACATCGCCGTTGCTCTCTCCCTTGTGAATCATCCCGCTCTCATCAACCCAGCCATCAAGCTTATACTTCGACAAATCCTCCCACCCCGTCGCAACTGGCTGCTCTCCACTTTTTTGAAAACTCGTCCGCTCGTTCACACTAATCTCCCCCTTATTACACTTAAGCTCATAATACCAACCCTCACTCCCCAAAGTCAAGGAAGTTTTGTCAAATTAACGCCCTCCAACCCAAGCAAACGCCTCTTCAGATTCAGCCCCAAAGAAAACCCGCCCAATCCACCGCTCGCCACCACCCTGTGGCAAGGCACAATAATCGGATATGGATTCTTTCCGCAAGCGTTCGCCGCCGCTCGGCAAGCTTTCGGTCGCCCCACTAACGTCGCAAGCTGTTCGTAACTCAAAACCTCACTGTATGGTATCCCCATCATCGCGCGCCACACTGCTTTCTGGAACTCCGTCCCCGCCATTGTATTTTTTACATCACCAATTACCGCCTCCGAAAACTCTCGCCGCTCACCCCGCAAATACTCCTCCACTTCCTTGCGCCACAAAACCGGATAATTATCCAAAAAACTTAACTTCATACTTTCATACTATCACACGTGCCGCACGTCTGTATAGGTCGCAATATCAAGACTGGTCGTCGCCAAATCATTAATGCTGAGTTCATGCACCGACCGCTTCCCCGCGACCCGCGCAAACATCTTGATTTCCTCCGTCGCCGCCCGCAAAAAATTCGCCACTTTCTCATCAGCCGCAAGCTCTGCACTGGCACCCATCGCCGTCAGTGCCGCCGTCGCTACTGCCACCGCGTCCGCCCCCAAAGCTAAGGCTTTTGCCATATCGCTCGGCAACCGCAATCCGCCGGTGATAATCACATCCAACCCCGCCTTGTGCTCATCCAACCACTTGCGCGCCCGCGCCAAAGCATAAATCGTCGGCACTCCCGCCGCGTCTTTCAAAGAAATCGGCGCCGCACCCGTCGAACCGCCCCGACCGTCAATCGTCACAAAATCCGCTCCCGCATGCGCGATGAACTCCAAATCGTCCTCCACGTGGTTCGCCGCAATTTTCACGCCAATCGGTCGCCCGCCGGATTTCTCTCGTAACTCCTCCACCAACTCTTTCAAATCGTCCCGCGTCCTCAACCGGTCGAAATGTGATGGACTGATAATATCCTGCCCCACCGGAAACCCCCGCATTTTCGCAATCTCTTCCGTCACCTTTTCTGCCGGTAAATGTCCGCCAAGACCTGGCTTCGCACTCTGACCAATCTTGATTTCCACCGCGTCCACCGCCCGCAAGTTCTCATCCGTCACGCTGTACAGATTCGGAACATACTCAAAAATATACTTGCCCGCCGCCGCCATTTCACCCTCAAAAATACCGCCCTCGCCGCTGCCATTCGCGGAACCAACCGCCGCCGCACCTTTCGCCAGCGCCGCCTTCGCCTCTCCGGTCAATGCTCCATAACTCATATGTGATATAATCACCGGCGTTTCAATCACCAAAGGCCGTTTCGCCGTTTTGCCAATCACCGTCTTCACGTCAACCTCTTCGTCATCATACAAAGGCACCGTTGAAAGCTGCCCCGCCAACCACAAAATCTCATACCAACTGGGCAATTCTTTATCTGTGGGGCCGGCCTCAATCGCCGAGCGGCCGGTCACCGCCAAATGCTTGATATAATCGTGCGCGTCACCAATCACGCCTTGAACATCCGCCTTGACCGAAGCCTCTTCCACCACATCAAACAAACTCTTCGGCGCCCCGCAAGCCGGACAAGCCCAATCGTCCGGCAAGTCCTCAAAGTTCACCTTTTCTTTGGCGTCGTCATAAATCTGCCCGCACATCTGGCACTTATATTTCACGCACCGCTCCCAAAGCTACCCTGCTCCGCGCCACACACTGGGCATTTTTTCGGCGCTTCTTCGCCCACATGCACATAACCGCAAACCTCGCACTTCCAAACCGCCACGCCGTCTGCCTTGAATACCTCGCCTTTGTTGATTTTGTCCAACAGCTTCAAATACCGCTCCTCGTGCTCTTTCTCAATTTTCCCCACCTGTTCAAACAAGAACGCAATCTTGTCAAAACCCTCTTTTTTCGCCGTTTCCGCGAAGTTCTTATACATGTCCGTATGTTCATAATTCTCCCCGCCAGCTGCGTCTTTCAAGTTGTCCGCCGTGTCGGGAATATCCTCCCCATGCAAGATTTTGAACCAAATCTTGGCGTGCGCCATTTCATTTTTCGCCGTTTCCTCAAAAATATCTCCCACCTGACCATAACCCTCTTCGCGCGCTTTCGTCGCATAAAAAGTGTATTTATTCCGAGCCTGGCTCTCCCCCGCAAACGCCGTTTGCAAGTTTTTCTCTGTTTCGCTGCCCTTTAATATTGCCATTTTATTCTCCTTTAAATTAAATTATTTATTACAATTACAATCACCAATGCACCCACCAGCGCACTGGCACCTATTCATCTGTTGCATACGCCTCCTTTCCTTTATTTTTTCGGCACGCACAACGCTCACAAGTGCCAACACACATCAACCGGCAACTTTTGACCCGCGCACCCGTCTTCACCAAAATCTCCGCCGCCAATTTTTCCTCAAAATCCGCCCCCAAAATCACATCCAAAACTGCCCCGCAACACTCGCAAACCACATGTTGGTGCTCATGAATATTCCCGTCATAGCGATCCGCCCCATCTGGCATACTTAGTTTCTCAACCTTGCCCTCATCCACCAACTGATTCAAATTGCGATAAACCGTCGCCAAACTGATGTCTTTGGATTTTTTCCGCACATGGTCATACACCATCGCAGCTGTCGGATGGTCGCACCGGCACCACACATCCTCCGCCACCAGTTCTCGTTGTCTTGAATACTTCATCCCTCAAACCTCAATATAATAATAGTAATTATTATTACTTTATATCCGGAAAGCTTTTTTGTCAAGGCTTTTTTTGAAAAAACTTGCAACCTTTAGCCGTGTGACTAAATAGTCAACACTAAACACCTGCCCTCGCCGTTTTTCGCGCACCACAAAAACCGCTATTTAAGCGCACCGCCCAGATTTTATTCGCAGGTTATCTGTGCCCCCATCGCCTCAAAAGTATTTTTGACCTGTTCCTCAATCTCAGTTATTTTGTTTTTGGTGGAATAAGGGGACTCTCCTGACATATGCATAATCACTTCTGTGTCATTAGTCTCCACGTCAACTTTTCCATTTTTCAACATGGTCTCATAGGCACTCAGCATACTATTGCTGTCGATAGTACTCTTTACTAATTCCGCCGCTTGTGAACTGCCCATGTCCATCGTCATGGTCATATCAACATTCTCTGCGTTACCACCCGAACCACTCACGACATAATCAACTTTCATCTCTATTCCTTGCGTATAATAAGACCCCGTGCAACTGATTTTGTCCTTCCCCGCAAAAACCACGAAAATCAAAAAACAAGCCACGCCAGCTAACAACGCCACACCGCCCGCAATCAAACCAATCAAAAGCCCCTTTTTGGACTTTTTTGCTGTCGCAGGGGGTGTTTCGAGGGGCGTCGCATACACGGGCGCGGCCACTTGCGGCGCTGGTTGAGGGGCTTGTGGCGATTCAACGGGAGCCGTCGGTTGCGCCGGCGGCAAAGGGGTTGGTGGCAAAGGCGGCGGCGTCCCCGCTCCAACTGGATTCTGATTTTGATTATCTGGAGCCATAATATACCACCTTTCTATTATTTTTGTTCCTACTATTATCCAGAATATCATAGTATACCAAAAAAACCAATGTATTTTCTGAAAATCACAAGTTGTGTGTTAGACTATTGGTATGAATAGAGAACTACCACCAAACAACAACATTGAACAACAACCCAAAGAAAAATATATTTATTCGGGCGTGTTCCTCAACGAAGAAAGTCGCGAGAGGCTCGTGACAGCAGTCAATCAGTTATTACAAGACGGGATACCTGATTCATGGCAGATTGTCGCTCATCATATGACAACACATTTTTTCACACAGGAAGACCCGGTCGTCGAACAGTTCAACAAGCTCCACGATGGCGAGAATTTCGACCTATTCGCCACGTCACTAGGAGTAAGTGACAAAGCAATTGCCGTGGATGTCGAAACTGAAGCCCCGTCCGCCAACGAACACAAACACATCACAGTGGCGATAGCGGAAAACGCTTCTCCAGTCGATGCTAATGACATTCAAAACTGGGTTCCAATTGCAACCCCCATCCCACTTCGCGGAGTATTGGGGCAATTCAACGTTCCTGTTTCAGACGAAGAGCAATCCAAAGCATAAACATCAAAATTCACCACATTATAGCAAGCTGATAAGCCGGTTAAGTTTCAAATAATTGAGGACCTTAAGCACATTTCATGTATAATGGAGAATATGGACACAGAAGCCCTCAAATCCGCCGGTCTCACCGACCTCCAAGCCCGCATTTATCTCCACCTTATTGAGCGTGGCGAACAAACCCCCACCGAAATCGCTAGGGCCCTCAGCGAAAACCGCACCACCATCTATTCCGCCGCCGACAAACTAGCCAGCCTCAACATCGTCAAAAAGACCGAAAAAGGCAAAATCACCGCATTTGCCCCAACCCACCCATCCAATCTCGAAACTTTGGCCGAAAAACGCCTCCGCATCGTCGCCCGCCAAACCAAGTCTCTCGAATCCGCCCTCCCCTCACTTATTAATTTTTACAACGAACACCAACACGCCCCCGGCGTCACCACCTACTACGGCACCGAAGGCGCCGCCATCATCCGCCAAAAAATCCTCGACGAAAACGCCACCCTTTATTTCGTTCGCTCCCCCTATGACAACCACGAAAATCCAGAAGCCTTATACAAATATCGACAAGCCCGTATCAACAAAAACATCCATGCCGAATCCCTCTCCCCATCCGAGCACACCAGATTCCCCAAAAGCCAATCCGAAAAATGGCTCCAAGACCGCACCCTTCTTCCCCCCAAAGATTACGATTCCCCCGTCGAAATCGCCATCTTCGGCACCAAAGTCGCCTTCATCGACCACAGCCGGGACGCCATGTCCACTCTCATCGACTCCCCCACCATCGCCGACGCTATGAGGCAGTTCTTCCGTTTTGCGAGGAAGTATATTGAGCGCTCAACCGACCAATCCGCGCTTTCGTCCAAAGTTGAGCAGCGCGCTCACACTTCTCATCCAGCCACCCCACCAACCTCGCAAACTCCCCTTTCTCACCAAATTTCAAAGCCAGCGCCGAATGATACCCCCGCCCCTCGTCGTTCCGCACCAGATTCCCCACCGCAATCACCGCCCCCATCAGACTCTCCGGACGTTCCATACTCCCAAAATTAGACCCGATGTCCAGCGCCGCCACCCCTTGTTCCACCTCCGCATCTTGAAAAATAATCTGCCCGTCTTCCCCAATCTGCAGGGCCTTTTCTCTATCAATCCTCAGCGACACCACCCGCTCGTCACTTTTGTTCAATCCCAAAGACTCATCATCCTCCACATTCACCCAAAAGTTCACTTGCGCCTCCGCCACCTTTCCGCCCTGCCACTCATCCGCATATTCCACCCTAGAATCACCCGCCCTGTTCGTCCCAAACCGCCGAGTCTTCAAAACCACATCTCCTTCCTCGCCAAGCGCCCAAAACCTTATACCCTCACCCTCATAATCCATCCGACGCACCACCCCGCTCCCCACCCGCTGATTAATCTTGCCAATCGTTCTCTCCAATATCTCAAGTGCCGCCATAATGTCCTCATACCCCCGCACCCTCTTCTCAAACCTCCCAAACATCATCCGCGAAACCTCTCCCCCGCCCGCCTCATTCACCGCCTTCAGAGCATACAAAACTTCCGACACCCTCTCGCCAATCCCCCGCTCCAAACCCCGCACCAGCTCCTCATCAAACTCCCGAAAACCACCAGCAAACTCCCCCGCCCCCTTCCGAATCTTATCAATACTAAAAAGACATTTTTCAAACACTTCGCCAGGAGTATTCTCCGCGTCCGTCAAAAGTATCTCACCAAAATCTTCCCCAAAATCCATCGCCAAGAAAGCCTCCGCCAGCCCCGCCCGATTATCCACCCGCCCAAGGGCCTCCCGCAACCTGTCATACCGGTCGTCCCCGCTCTCCACCATAAACTTAAGCAGATTCCGCTGAGACCTAATCGACAACTCATCAAGCCCCACACCCAGCTCCCTCTCCACCACCTCTCGCACATCCGGCCTATGCAGTTCACGCATAAATATTCTTTCCCGATAGTCCAAGCCATTCTCCGTCAATACCTCCTCAAGCCTCTTCCTCTCATCGCTCTCTTTCTGTCGCCGCTCTCTCCCTTCCGCCTTAATCTCCCTTATCTCCTCTCGCGATAAACCCGGCTCCACCACCACACTGCTGTTAATCATCCTCCGACGCTCCTCCATCTTCTCCTTCATAGCCTTCGCCTCAATCTTCAAAAAAGCCGACTCCCCCTGCTCAATCACCTCATCCAAAGCCTTTCCCGTCTTATCCCACATCCTTTCTCCCAGATTCACCGCCCCCAAAGTCAACCCTATCACCGTCGGCATCACCCTCGCCACCTCCACCGGACTCTTCCTGAACACATCAGCCACCATATTATCTTCCGAAAAAGTATTATCATATTCAATCAGAGCAAAAATCTCACTACGAAAAAACCTCCCCAATACCTCATCATCTCTCGTCATCTGATACAACTCCACATAATCAGACAAATCTCCCGCATGCTCCATCAAATGATATCCAGCACGAAACACCTTATCATACAATAACCGCATATTATCCTCCGCGACCTCACCGCCATCTCTTCGCTCATCCTCCATCACCCCTTCAAAAATACCCGCAAAAAACAACTTCCGCGCCTGCCCCGTCTTCGCAGAAACTTTAAGCTCCTCATACTCCCCCTCATGCCCCGCCAATCTCGCCAATTCACCACCCACAAAATCTCGATTATCCAACGGATTATCCCCAAGCCCATACCCATCACGATAAACCTTATCCGCAAACTCTATCACCTCCCGCTGCTCTTCCTCACTCAAATCTCTAATACTTATCTTCTCCCGCACCGCCCGCACAAGATTCTCCACTCGAAGATCCTCACCCTCAGCCCCCTTTTCCTCTTGTCCAATTTCACGTTCTATCATAAGCACATTATACCACCATAACCACTAATATCAAAACAAAGAAAAAGCCCCGGGCAATCCCGGGGCACAATGTGAGCAGACAGTTTTACGACATATCAAGGTCGTAGAGCACGTAAATTTTTTTAACGCAGATTTCAAACTACGGCTCATTTATAGTCCGAGCTAGACTCTCCCACCCAAAGGGCGGGGTCCGACATTTCTATCATCGCGCCTCGGGACCGGGCGCTACAGTTGTTTTCTCAATATCATCACCACCTCCTTTCCGATATAAGAAAACTATCTAGCAGTTTAACGTCGTGCTTAAGACGTAGCCCTCCTCTCGAAGCCCCAATCGCTTCGATAGAGCGAGTTTCGGTCTTGGTACCATTCGGGATGCGCGTCGTACTCCGCAACCCTTTTGACCACCCCGCGATACGAGGTGGCGATGTCCTCCTTGAGGGTATCTAACGACTCGATAAGCCTTTCATTAGGCTCATCAAAGACGTTGACTGTCCATGTATCGTGGGAGATGGGGTTGCCCCACTCCCAATACCCATTCTCTGCATCATATTCCCAGATGCAGAAAAAGAGAATTCCGCGGTACTTGAGGTCCAAGCACCGCAGGGAGCCGCCCCAGGGCGAGGCGGCTCCCTCTTCAACGATAACTGCCTCCATCTTGGCTTCCGCCAAGATGGATTCGAGCATCTTTTCCATCTTTTCCATCTTTTAGCCCCCTCCTTAGGGGCAAACTTTCACTCCATCCGGAGTGAAACTATGCCCTCTGCGAAATTGCTTTGGGCAAAAAAAAACGAAACTCCGGCACTAGACCGGATTAGAGCCACCAAAAATAGCCCTAATCCGACCCAGCGCCATCAATACCAGCCGCAACAAAGCCGACCACCACCAACGCTTCCCAAATTGTTAACCTGCCATGAGCAACCCTTTCCGGTCCTCATCCATCCGCTCGTCCACAGAGCCCACCACTCCATACCACCCTACGAGCAGAGTTCGCCAGCGGTCATCCAGCGAACTCAGCCCGTAATTTGTATCGCTATCTCTGATAACGACCAAAGACTGAGTAATTCCCACCCCTTAAGCTGTAACCCACCCGGGCCCACCCAAAGAAAAGGAATATTCGAAATATATGCATATTTCAAATGTGCCAATACGCCGGTTTGGCAGAACATGTGTTCTGGCTCACCCTCCTGACGTATTCTGTTAATATCCCACAACCTATTTTTTGATTGTTACCAGCATTATACCAAAAGCATCATAAAAAGTCAATAATAATACAACAAAATATCATATAACAGATACAAAAACCCCAAAAATTTGTCGAAACAGCTTCGACAAATTTTATTTTTTACCTTCACGCCCATTTCAAAAACCGCAAATAGCCCTACATTTCAAAAACACGAGAGGTGCACAATGGAAAAACTTTGGCTATGCCGACACCCTCTTCCTTAATATTTCCGCCCACTTCTCCGCCCTTTCGGACGGATTTTTCGAAAACATAAACCCCGCCGAATACACCAAACCCCGATTATCGCCCAAGCTTCGAACATTATCAAAAATCACTGGCTCGCTGATTTCGTCAAACTGGTCGGCAGTAATGTCCATTATCATGGCGTCCCTCGGACTACCGTTGTACCAAACCAACCACACATGGCTGCCACCAAGACTTCGCCTCTCCTTCAGCGAATATATCACCCCAGACGCTATCGAAAAAAACTCTCTCGGGAACATCTCCTTCAGAATCGGCAACAATAAGGCACAAGTGGTGCCACATTGCCCAAAAGACGCCGGTCTTCCTTTCATAGTTTCCTTTGTAAGATTGCTTCCAGTTTCAATCGACCAAGCCTTTTCCAATTTCCGCCTCGTCTCACGCAATAATTTTTCAATATCCTTATAGATACGTTCGTTCATAACACTTATTATACTGCTCAAGTAGCCTCACGGCAAACACTAACATCAAGGTCGTTTCTCTCCGAATAATCGCTCATAAGGCCGCGTCTGCAAGTAGTCCTTAACCGGTTTAAGCTCTGCAATCAACCGCGAAATATCCACATATGGTCGCCCTGTTACGGATTGCGTCTGTCGCAAGTAGCTCTCCGGCACCGCCCATGCCTGCTCCGCGTAATCTTCCGGCTTTTGTATCAAAATGCCCATATTTGTTTTTAATTTCGCTGTCCCATAAGTGTCCACCCCTACTCGCGGATCGTAAACATTGTCAACATAAACTCGTCCGTGACTATCAGTTGCCATTGCCCAACGCAAATAATCGCCCTCCGTTGACTGACTATCAAACTCCTCAATCATAATCCTACCATGTTGTCCGTCAGTGTCAATGTCATAGCTGCTCACCACTTTGTCGTTGAAGTCTGGGATTAGCCCACTCTCTCTCCACAGCTGATTAATTACTGGGCTGCCCGCAAACAAATAATAGTTCACCACACCATAGACCTGCCTCAAACGTTCATAAGTCTCCACTTTCAACTCTGGAGCCATTGGCTTATTTATCACCCCAAAAGTATCTCCCTTGTTAAGCCAACGCCCTTGTTTCTCTATCATCAGCACTCCTTTGCTCTCTAGCCAACTGACCAACTCATGCACTGTCCCCCCCATACGTATCCCCAATTTTTCCATGCTCGAGGCTATCGTCATTAAATTTTCTAAATTTTTTCTCAAATCTTGTGGTTCACCTTGCTCATTTTCTGCCGCCCGAGCCACCCCCAACATATTTTGTTTTTCACGAATAAAATGAAAAACTTGATAAAACCACCTTAAACACTCTTGTATTTTTCTCCAGCTCTCTGACTTTAAGCTCACCTGTTGTTCACTAAAAGCAATTTCTCCACCATACCTACCGCCTTTTTCTGGTATCGTTCCACTCAACGCGTCCCAGTTCATGTGCTTGGGAGGGTTGGGTAAGCGTTCAATAATTTTTGTGATTTCTGGATCAAGCTTCGCACTTTGAACATAATTATGATTAGGGTCGTCTTCGTCACCTTTTAATACGCTGTCACCGCCCACTCTATAACCCGGAAAAGCTTTAAATTGGTTATCGCTGCCAGAAAGACGAAAAAAACGCAAATTAAAAACTTCATTATTATTATCATTTACTAACGCATAAGTTATCTCACCCCATGGAGAAAAACACCACAGTTTATCATCATACATATAACAAGAAGTGAATAATTCGCTTAGCTCTCGACTCTTTAGCAGGTTTTGGAGCGATTGTGGCTGTTTGTATGCAGCTGACTTGATAAACTGGATACAGCTTTCTATATTGGCTACTTCAGCTGGTTTCCTATTCCAGTGCTCTGATTTTTCTTCTTGCAAAATATTTTGCTCACGATTATGGCTCATGTTAAGTATTATAACAAAAAGATTGAGGGGGCGCACCTTGACATTTTGTTTAAAAATGTAGATATCGATACAGGTGTTCTTTATCAGTTTGAAGGAGGTGAATATTTTGAAAGATTTTTTGATGGATGGCGGTTTTTTGGTTCTCGCACCAATAGTGTTTATTGTTACGGTAACGGTGTACGCGCTTTTGGCCTCAGTGGCTACTAAGACTAAGCTGTTGCTCATAGGAAAAGTAGTCGCTGATGCATATCTTCTCGCATGCTTAAAACTCCTATTCCCCTTGATGGTCGCCATACGGGCGTGGGACTACGAGAAGATGACGAAAGTGATGGATGATATCTGGGAGAATATTGCTCAGTCTTTTCGGAAAAAAAATCCCTGTGGCTAAAAGTCTTCTTTTTTCGGTTCCTTTAAATAAAAAACGCCCTTAACAGGCGTTTTTTTAAGCTAACAACTCAGTTGTGCAATTAAAATTATTATCAATCTTTCGTAAATTAGCTTGAAGTCGCATCTGGAAAACCAGAAAAGTTGAAAACTAAGCTTACTTTTTCAACTGCGACCGACCTAGCTACAAATATTCTTGCGAACATTTGCGCATCAATTCCTTCTCTAGAAAGGAGGTAATCCATGGACACCTTCCGGTACCCATGCCTTGTTACGACTTAACCCCAATCATCTTGTTCACCTTAGGCCGACGAATCGGACTTCGGGTGCCCACGACTCTCATGGTTTGACGGGCGGTGTGTACAAGACCCGGGAACGTATTCACCACAACATGCTGATTTGCGATTACTAGCGATTCCGACTTCATGGAGGCGAGTTTCAGCCTCCAATCCGAACTGAGACTAGCTTTGGTGCGATTTGCTTCACCTCGCGGCTTCGCTTCGCATTGTACTAGCCATTGTATCACGTTTCTAGCCCAGGACGTAAGGGAAATACTGACCTGACATCATCCCCCCCTTCCTCTCCGTTACCGAAGCAGTTTCGTCAGAAAAATACAACTGACGACAAGGGTTGCGCTCGTTGAAGGACTTAACCTAACATCTCACGACACGAGCTGACGACGGCCATGCATCACCTGTCTTAGGGTTCCAAAAAGGCACAGTCAACTTTCGTTGGCCTTCCCTAGATGTCAAGCCCTGGTAAGGTTTATCGTTTAGCCTCGAATTAAAGAACATGATCCACCGCTTGTGCGGGTCCCCGTCAATTCCTTTATGTTTTAATCTTGCGATCGTACTACACAGGCGGAATACTTAACGCGTTAGCTTCGCCACACAGGGGGTCGATACCCCATACGGCTAGTATTCATCGTTTACGGCGTGGACTACCGGGGTATCTAATCCCGTTTGCTCCCCACGCTTTCGTGCCTTAGTGTCAGAAATATCCCAGTAGCCTGCCTACGCTGTCGGTGTTCCTTCTAATATCTACGGATTTCACTCCTACACTAGAAATTCCAGCTACCCCTGATACTCTCGAGTCCTCCAGTTTAGATAATAGTCTGAATCGTTGAGCGACCAGATTTCACCATCTACTTAAAAGACCACCTACGCAACTCTTTACGCCCAGTCACTCCGGATAATGCTCGGATCCTACGTATGACCGCGGCTGCTGGCACGTAGTTAGCCGATCCTTATTCACAAGTTACCATCATATTTCTCACTTATAAAAGCGGTTTACGACCCGAAGGCCTTCATCCCGCACGCGGCGTTGCTCCATCAGACTTTCGTCCATTGTGAAAGATTCCCTACTGCTGCCTCCCGTAGGAGTCTGGGCCGTGTCTCAGTCCCAGTCTGGATGATCATCCTCTCAAACCATCTACTGATCGTCGACTTGGTGAGCCTTTACCTCACCAACTATCTAATCAGACGCAGGCCAGTCCCAAAGCGCATAAATGCTTTGCTCCGAAGAGAATATGCGGTATTAGCTACTCTTTCGAGTAGTTATCCCTCACTTTGGGGTCTGTTCCCACGCGTTACTCAGCCGTCCGCCGCTCGTCAGCAACAAGAGACAAACCTGCGGTTTTTCTCTTCCTCTTTTCCCTTATCTATATTCACAAAACGGAAATTAATTCCGATTTTGTGAATAATTTTGGAAATTAAGAAGAAACCGAAGTTTTGTCTCTTGCCCTGTTACCGCTCGACTTGCATGTATTAGGCACGCCGCCAGCATTCATCCTGAGCCAGGATCAAACTCTCCATAATAGCTCCACCTAAGAAAACCTTTAAAAGGTTTTCTTCCTTTCCCAAACAGTTATATCTTCAAAGCTGGAATAAATCCAGATTTTGAAAACTGTTTAAGAAGTCGGGAGCTGCCTGAGTTTAATTTACTCAAAAAAAATAAAAGACTGACGATTGAATATTTGTCAAATTGGCAAATATTCTTTAATTTAATTGCACAACCGAATTGTTAAACAACATAAAAATCTTACCGTTTCGTCAAGTAGTTTCGTTTTACACCTATTTTCACTCTACAATAAGACTCCCTCAATCTTATACAAAAAATCTCAATCTGTCAACACTAAAATGAAAAAAGTTTATAAAAAACCTATAAATCCTGTAAAATCCCCATGTTATAATAAGTTACTCATCCGGTACTTTGCTACTCATGGCTACCAATCCCCAGTATCACTTCGTCAACAGAAAGACCCCCACAGCAACCAAAAACCCCAACAACGCCCCCACAACCACCTCCGATATCTTGTGTCCGCGTACGATTTTTGGTGGTTGTATTTTTGACTGTTGTTCTTTTAACAACACTCCTATCAGTTCTGCTTGGTCGCCCACAGATTTGCGCGACTTCACCGAATCATAAATCACAATCAAAGAAATTGCCAAAGCCAGCCCAAACACCGCATTATCCACCCCATCACTCAAGCCAATCAAAGTAGTAATTGCCACCATTGTTGAAGTATGCGAACTCGGCATGCCACCGGAAGAGAAAAAAACTTCGCGAAAATCAAACTGCTTCTGTTTCACACAGTAAATTACGCATTTAATAAGTTGCACTATCAGCCATCCCGCGATAACCACAATCACATATTTATATAGTGCCAAACTGCTCCATAAGCTTTGTTCGTTGCCGCAACCTGTAGCCCTGAGCCCCACAGATTCGCCACCAGCGCAAGCCACGATTGACAAAAACTGCTCCACCCTTACTCCTTTCCTTTATTATCCGCCTCCGCGCTCTCCTCAACCTCTTCTTCATGTGGCATAATCCCAATCGCCGCCACGCTGTCCCCATCGTTCATCTTCATAATCCGCACTCCTTGCGTCGCCCGTCCCAGAGTCGGGATGTCGGCAATCGCCACCCGAATCGTCTGCCCCTGTTCAGAAATCATAATAATTTCTTTCGCCAAAGGATCCAAAGTGTGCACCGCCACAATCGGGCCAGTCTTCCCCGTCACAACCGCCACCTTTATCCCCACGCCACCACGCTTGTGCGGGTCAAAATTGGACACTTTTGTTGCCTTACCATAACCATTTCGCGAAACTGCAATTAATTTCTGCGAGTTATCCGTCACCACGTCCATCCCAACCACTGTATCTTGCGGTCTGAGCCGAATGCCGCGCACACCCATTGCGCTACGCCCCATCGCCCGCACTTCCTTTTCGTTGAACCGCACTGCCTGCCCCGCTGAAGTCGATATGATAATGTCATTTTCCCCCGTTGTGCCTTTCACCCACCTCAGTTCATCGTCTTTATCAAGTTTAATCGTAATCAACCCATTAGTGCGAATATTTTCATAATCTTTAATCGCGGTCTTTTTGATGGTACCTTTTTTGGTCGTCATGAACAGATAACCATGCTCGCCGGCCTCCGCCCCTTGCTTGATAATAGAAGTAATTTTCTCGTCTGGGTGCAACGACAACAGATTAACCGCCGCCACTCCCTTAGCCGACAAAGAAGCCGCTGGCACTTCGTACGCTTTCAGGCGGAAAACCCGCCCCTGGCTCGTGAAGAACAACAGAAAATCATGTGAATTAGTCGTCACCAACTGGTCAATCACATCCTCCTCTTTTGTTGACATGCCACGCTTGCCCTTTCCACCTCTGTTTTGCCGACGAAAATCATTCTGCGGCACCCGTTTAATATAATTTTCCGTTGTCAAAAGTACAACACTTTCTTCCTCTGGTACCAATTCTTCATCACTCATCTTGCCCAACTCATGCCTAATAATCTTGGAACGCCTTGCGTCGCCATACCGCTCTTTGATTTTCAGCAACTCCTCTTTCACCACGCGCAAAATCTCCGTTTCGCTCGCCAAAATCTCTTCCAGTTTTGCAATCAGCTCCACCAGTTGTTTCAGCTCATCCTCAATCGCCTGTCGCTCCAACCCCGTGAGTTTTCTCAATTGCATTGCCAAAATCGCCAGCGCCTGAATCTCACTCAACCGGAACTTTGCCATCAAATTATCTTTGGCCTCTTCCGACGATTTTGAAGCCCTAATGGTTGCAATCACCTCGTCAATATTGTCCAAAGCAATTTTCAGCCCCTCCAAAATATGTGCCCGCTCCCGCGCCTTGCGCAATTCATACTCAGTTCTGCGTCGAATCACCACCTGACGGTGCTTGATAAACTCATGCAAAATATCTTTCAACCCCAAAATCTTCGGCTGTAATCCATCCACCAAAGCCAACATATTATAATGAAAGCTCGTCTGCAAAGCCGTCAATTTATACAGCTGGTTCAAGACTTTCTTCGGAAAAGCGTCTTTTTTGAGCTCAATCACAACCCGCACTTTTCCGCGCGCCGACTCGTCGCGAATGTCCGCAATCGTCAAAATCTTCTTGTTTTTCACCAGTTCGGCAATTTTCTCAATCATATCCGCTTTATTCACGCTGTATGGCATTTCTGAAACTATAATCTGGAACCGTCCCTTTTTGCTTTCGGTAATATCCGCCACCGCTCGAATCACCACTGACCCCCGTCCCGTCTGGTACGCCTGTTTCATCGGTGCGCCACCATACACCACCGCTCCCGTCGGAAAATCCGGCCCTTTGACATGCTTCATCAATTCATCAACTGTAATATCAGGATTATCAATTTGGGCAATCGTAGCGTCCACCACCTCTGATAAATTATGCGGAGGGATATTGGTCGCCATCCCGACCGCAATCCCCATCTGTCCGTTCAACAGCAAGTTGGGCGCTGCTGCCGGCAACACCACCGGCTCTTGCAATGTCCCATCATAATTATCACGAAAATCAACCGTTTCTTTGTCCAAATCCGCCAAAAGCTCTTCGCCAACCTTGTGCATTCTGGTCTCTGTGTACCGCGAAGCCGCTGCGGGGTCGCCATCCATTGAGCCGAAATTGCCCTGCCCCTCCACCAACTGATACCGCATTGTCCAATCCTGTGCCAAACGCACCATCGCCTCATAAATCGAAGAATCTCCGTGCGGATGATAACTACCCATCACCTCACCCACTACTTTGGCGGACTTCACAAACTTCGTGCCATGCCGCCAGCCTTTTTTCTCCATTGCATACAAAATCCGACGATGAATCGGCTTCAACCCGTCGCGCACATCCGGCAAGGCGCGATCCACAATCACTGACATGGAATATCGGAGGAAACTATCCTCCATCACATTTTCGACTGTGCGCAATTCAATCCCGTCCGATATTGTATTTTTTACAACAGTATTTTTTACAACATCTCCATCACCGGTGTTATTGTCCTGAACACTATTTTTATCAACATTATTAGACATCTAAATCCTCCAGATTCAATGATTTTGCTCTTGATTGAATAAAACTACGGCGAAGCTCAACCTCATCTCCCATCAATTTCGTGAAAATCGCATCAGCTTTCTCGGCATCCTCCACCTTGACGCTAATCAGAACCCGTTTTTCTGGGTTCATGGTTGTCTCCCACAGTTGCGTGGCGTCCATCTCGCCCAACCCTTTGTATCGTTTTTGGTCGTTATATCCCGCCTGCCGGAAGCGTTCATCATTTTCGTTAATTTTCGTTCCTTTGGCGCGCCGCTCCTCAATTTTCTCATTTAGCAATACCTCCAAATCCGGCTCGTCATAAATAAAGTCGCTCGCCTGATTGCCGCTCCTCACCAGCTCAAACAACGGGGGTTTCGCCAAATAGACGTGCCCCGCGTTAACCACTTCTGGCATGAACCTGAAGAAAAAGGTCAAAAGCAATGTCGAAATATGCGACCCATCCACATCCGCGTCGGTCATGAAAATAACTTTGTGGTATCGCAAACCTTTGAGGTCAAACTGTTCGCCAATCCCCACCCCCAAAGCCTTAATCAAAGACACAATTTCCTTGTTCGCAAACATCTTGTCCAGTCGCGCCCGCTCAGTGTTCAGCACCTTGCCGCGCAATGGCAAAATCGCTTGCGTCCGGTTGTCACGCCCAGTTTTCGCAGAGCCACCCGCCGAGTCACCCTCCACGATATACAACTCGCACTCCTCCGGATTTTTGCTTGAACAATCCGCCAGTTTCCCAGGCAAGTTGAACCCATCCAGCGCCCCTTTTCTGATTACGCTATCTCGCGCCGCTCGCGCCGCCTTGCGAGCCCGTGCCGCCAAAATTGCCTTGCCCACCACTTTCTTCGCTACTGCGGGGTTTTCCTCCAGATAATAAGCAAAATACTCACTCATCACCTTATCAACATAGCCTCGCACCTCTGGATTGCCCAATTTATTCTTGGTTTGCCCCTCAAATTGCGGATCTGGTAACTTCACTAGCACCACTGCCGTCAGCCCCTCCTTGATATCATCCGCTGTCAAGTTCTCTTCCTTTTCCTTGAGCAACCCGCTCTTGCGTGCATAATCGTTCACCACGCGGTTGAGCGCCGTCCTGAACCCCACCACATGCGCCCCGCCATCCGGTGTCAAAACATTATTCGCAAACGGTTTCAATATCTCCACAAAAGTGTCATTATATTGCACTGCAATTTCCACCCCAGAATCCTCAATCTGTTTCTCAACATAAAACACATCATCCGACAAAACATCTTTGCCCACGTTCAATTTCTTGACATAACTCTTTATCCCGCCCTCAAAATAGAACGCCTGCCGCTCATTCGTCCGCTCATCAAAAACTGAGGTGTGCACACCTTTCGTCAAAAAAGCCTGATGGCGCAAATAATCCACCACCCAAGCATAATCAAAACTCACGGTTTCTTTAAAAATCGTGGGGTCAGGATAAAAAGTGATAGATGTGCCAGTCTTATCCGTCTTCCCCACCACCTCAATATCACTCTTTGGCACACCCACAGCGTATTCTTGGCGATAAATCTTGCCGTCGTGATACACCTCTGCGACCATTTTTTCCGAAAGCGCGTTCACCACCGATGACCCCACGCCATGCAACCCCGAAGACACCTTATATCCACCGCCACCAAACTTCCCACCAGCGTGCAACACCGTCAAAACCGTCTCCAAAGTGCTTTTGCCGGTGGCAGAATGTTTATCAACCGGTATACCCCGCCCATTATCCTCGACACGCGCACCACCGTCAGCCAGCAACGTCACGCTAATATGTGTGGCATATCCCGCAATCGCCTCATCAATTGAATTATCCGCTATCTCTTTGATAAGATGATGCAACCCATCATAACCGGTCGAACCAATATACATCCCCGGACGCTTGCGCACCGGCTCCAGACCTTTCAAGACCTGAATCTGCGAACCATCATAACCGTTGTCTTTCTTCGTTCCAGACATATTTACCTCAATTTACCTACAAAAAATTATACACCCTCATCCAAGAAATGACAACCTCAAAATCGCATAAACAAGCCTTTCCCTCAAAAAACATTTATGCTATTATCAAAACATGGACAAACTCAACAAAGTATTTTCCGAACTCATCTCTGGCAAAATATCAATTGTGATTTATGTCGTCTTGTTTGTTTATCTTGTTCTCGTTCCTCTTATTGCCCTCCTGCCCAACATGGAATGGCTAATGCCCTCCACCGCCATCATGTTGGTCGGGGACAACTACACCTCTGTTCTTGCCGCGCTCGGCGCCTCCATCGCCGCCGGAAGCGGTATCGCCATCCACAAACACATAAAAACCCTGCACAAAAAGCACAAAGACCTTGAAGACTCCATCAACGAGTTGCACAAAAAAATCGATTCTCTCAAAAAAGACTAACCTGCCCATGAACCATCACAACAACTGTCCTCAAACACCTATCTCAACTTGATATGGTGTTCCTCACCGTGCTCGCCACTCCTGACATCAAGATGGTGCTGCCCACCACCTTGCCCTTGCCCCACAGGAGCACTCACTGGCGTCACCGGTTGTGGCACAGGTTTCGGTTGCACCTCTGGTACACTACTCGCTTCAACTTTGACCTTATGCACATTCGCCCTCTCGCCAATCCTTGCCTTTTCTTCTGGAGTTCGCTCTATCCTGAACTTCATCTCATGCTCATTCTTGGGCGGCGGCACCGCCGGTTTTTCAGCTTGCGGATGGCGCTCGTCAGGCGCATGCGACTGAACGGACTGCGGGTGTGGGTGTGGGTGTTGCGTAACGACAGGTTTCTTCTCTATCTGAACCGTTTGCTTGGGTGGATGAACTTGTGGCGCACGCTGCACTGACGGCTCTGCAGCACCTTGCCGTGATGGAGCAATCTGTTGCGGCGGCTGTGTGACACGTTGCGGCGGCGACACAGCACGTTGCAACAATGACTCCGGCTCCCCGCCAAAACGAAATCCTGTTTTGGGCTCATTTGAAGCCCCCACAAACTGTTTTAAAGCATTAGTGCTTTTACCACCCACTGCGGCATTATCCGGCGCCCCAGCAGGCGTATTTTGCCCCACAAAGGTCTTCTGTGGTGGCAATCCCCCACTGGGAGCCTCTTTCGGCGGCACACCAGCCGGCGCCTTATCACCCGCCAACTTCTTCTTTTTGTCCAGCCAGTCATTCAGAAAACTCTTTTGACGATTGCGCGCCGCCTCATCATTAGCCGGTCGTGGCGGATTGGCTTGCCCCCCAAAAACGGCAGTTCCATCTTTCGAAGCACCGCTTGGCGCGCCCGACGCCACATCCGTTCCTGACGCCGCACTGACATCCAGCGATACCGCCCCCAACCGCGCGGAAATCTCCGCCACCACTTCCGCCCTAGAGCGACCATATTTCGTCGCCGAATACAGCCGCATCGACTCCCGAATCTTCTCATTCACTGTACCAATCTGTGGCACCCAGTTCATCGAAAACGGTGCAGACGGCACATTATGAATCATCACCGACGCAATCGCCTGATAATTGGGCAGTTTTGTCAAGTCATCCGCCGTAAAAGTCGGCTGAAACTTCTTCTGCAAAATCTCCGCGTCGGTGATACCAATCCGTCCCGCCATCACCGTCCCCACGTTGCCAATAATCGCCTCTCTAATCTTATCTGTCAACTGCGTCATAAACTGATTAGCCACAATCAAGTTCAACTTGTATTTCCTTGCCTCACTCAAAATCGACTCAAAACTATCCGTCGCAAAGTTCTGGAACTCATCAACATACAGGCAAAAATCCCGCCGCTGCTCCTCCGGCATGTCCGCCCGACCCATCGCCGCCGATTGAAACTTCATCACAAACACCATACCCAACAACTTCGCCGCATGTTCGCCGAGCAGTCCCTTTGACAAATTGACCAACAATATCTTGCCGCTGTCCATCACTTCGCGAATATTGAAACCGCTTTTCGACTGACCCAAAATGTTTCTAATCAATTGATTTTCAAACGGCGACCACTTGCTCACTATCCATGCCGTCACTTCACCCGCATCATTTGACCTCTGAGCATTTGGCCATTCTTTTGTCCAAAAATCAATCGCTCGCGCATCCGTTAAATACTTTATCTTTGATTTTGTAAACTCCGGGTCTACCAACACTTTTGGAATATCCATAAAAGTTCCCCCACCAGGAGCAGACATAATGAGCACAGCCGCATAGCGTATCACATTCTCCATCCGCGGCCCCACAATCCCCGTATGCCCCGGATCATACAAGCTATAAAACATCGAAATCATCTCCCCGATCACAAAATCCATCTGATCAGGGTTGTCAATTTCAAACATATTCAGTCCAATCGGCGAGTCCTTGTCGCTCGGATTGAAATAAATAATATCATCCACTCGCTCCGGCGGCACCATCCCCAATATATCTTCTGCCAAGTCCCCATGCGGATCAATCATCGCAAACCCTCGTCCCTCCATCATATCTTGGTAAGCCAAGTTTTTCATCAAGTTGGATTTACCAGTACCGGTTTGACCAATAATATAAGTGTGCCGTACCCGATCCTTTGAAGACAACCTTATTTCCTTCTTCTTCCCACGAAACTCGTTCACCCCCAAAAACAACCCCTCATCCATCACATCGGTCGGGCCATCCACTTGTTTCGCCATCTGGCGCTTGACCTGCGAAGTCGGAATATCCTTTTGGCTCGGCAGGTGAAAAATCGTTGACAATTCCACACTGTTCAAAATATTTTTATTGTTCTTGATTGGAAACAAATGCAAAATATAATCCGTCGCTAGCTTGTCCGTATTGTCCAGCTGCCTGTATTGAAAACCATTGTGCGCTGTGGAATCCACCAACGCAAAAGCCGCCACTACGTTGGAAAGCAACGCTTTCGATCGCTCCGCCGACGGAGACGAGGCAATCACTCGCACCAACGTTTCGAACCCCGGATATTTCGTCTTGGTTTCAATCGCCTCAATTTCCGCTTGCTCCAAGTTGGTCAGTACTTCTTTTTCTTCCTCCTCTTTCTCGCGCACTTCGGGAGGTTTCCATAATGCCTCCGATAAATCCTTGATAAAATAACCGAAACTGCCCGCTGGGCCTTTTTTCTTTTTGTGTTCACGAATTTCTTTGACCCGCAGTTTCGAATAGCTGAACCATTTTTCATCAGCTGGACGGAACAAAATTTGAACAGCCATCCCATCGCCTTTCTTCACTGCTGACAAAGCGTTGAGTAAGGCCCTTGACGGATCCTGCTTAATCTCCTGATACGTTGAAATCGGATAAACAAACTCTTTCTTCAAAGAAAGCTCGCCCCCCACAATACCGCTACTGCCACTGTCCTTGTTGAAAATATTGTGCATTCTCACTTCTTCCAACCGCGCCGTCGGATAGGCAGTAGAAACCGCTTGACGCACCATGTCTATCAGCGACACCGGAACCACTGCATAATAATAAATCAGACCATCAACCGCCAAAATCTCAAAAGATAAGTGTTTTTGCCCATAAATCTTGGCGGAAAACTTCTTGACGATAATCGAAGAGATAATATTATACATCGACTGGGCTTGGCTCAGGCTTTCATCTGTCACATCTCGCTCGTCACGACTGCCGCCGTCTATATCTTCCACCTCTGGCGGTAAGTGTATCAACATCGGCACCATCTTCAGTCCGCGCTCGTAGTTTTTGTCCTTTTGCCGCTTGCGCACGAAAAAAGACCATACAACCGCAATCGCCACAATCAAAATAGCCACCGAAATAATTGACGTAATAATCCACTTAATCATTTCTGGCTATCCCCAATCTGGTAATTCAACCGTTTTCGCAAATAATCTGCTTGTACATTCTTGATTTCCTCTTCTCTTTGGTGCGGATTATCCTTTGTGTTCCTGACGATTTGGTCAATGTGTTCGACCCATTCTTTTTCGATGAGGTTTCCGTCCTTTGCCACCTCCGGAGTGTTGGAATGCACTCCTGTTGTCGTAACCGCTGGTATTGTTGTATTTTTTACATCAATATTTTTCACAACAGTCGGCAAAGTAGCTTCTTTATCGCTACTGTCGATATTGGGAATTGAAAAGCTGTCATTACCACCATTATTCATACCACCATAATATCACATTTATGGCTAAAACATAAATTATTTTTTTATCATAAAAATACCAGCAGCGATTGCCAAAATTACAGCGGCAGCTGGACCCACTATCCCCCCGCCAAACGACTCCGAAACCAAAATCACTAACGGCGCAAAAGCCAAAATTGAAGCGGCATAATAAGCTTTTTTGGGCCCGATGGGTGCCATGTTGTTTGGTTTATGTCGGATTTTCATGATGAGTTTGGACAATAGTTGCAACAAAAGGGAAAATAGCACCAGCAAAATCAAATAAATGGTCGAGAACACCACTAGCATGCCGAGCGGGCCGGCGGATGAGGGCGTGGTAGTATTCAAAATGACCAGTAGCACCACCACTGAAACCACACCGACACAACCTAATATTTTGTTCAACATAAGCTTATTATAGCACAACTGCCAAACTGGCATATCAACCAAAAATACCCCCGCTGGGGTATTTCATAAGCTAAAGGGCGATGAGTTATCCGACCTATGTTATTACTTATTGTCAGAACTCTTTAGCCGCCCTTTAGTGTTGACCGCTCCTCCAATTGGAGGGGCAGATGTTTTGTCTTTGCTATTCTGTTTTTTATAAGGTGCTAATAGCATTGACTTTGCTTCTGATGAAGCTTTTGGTAGTTTCCTTGATTTGTAATTTATGGCTAGAAGCTACCACGCAGATTCACCAGAGCTTCCCTTTTGTAACTTATAAGAATTGTTTTGTAGAGTTTTTGTGTTTTGTTTAACACGTTACCATATTACCACACTTTCTCATTTTAAGCAATACTATTATAGCAATAAAAGCATGTGTTTTTTACAACATCCAATTTTTACAGATTGAAAATGCCTATTTTTTTGTTGTTTATTTTACAACATTTATGTTGTAAAATAAACAACATCTATGCTCCACGCTCTTTTGCAACTCTCCATCAACTGGTTTTCAGCTGAACAATTTTGGTTATTTTTTGAAAAGTCGCCCTTGCAAAAAATGGGCATCCATCATGAGTTTTTTGGTACTTTTCTTTTTAATAAAAGCCGATTTTGTTGTAAAATCCTCCGTTCTACGGGTTCCTCAACCTAGTTTTGGGTGAGTTACCTCCGCCCTATAGGTTCTTCACCACATAATAACAAAATTGAAGCGAGAAACCCCGCCTGTGACAGGCAAGCTTGCAAGCGCAATCTTAATGCCTGTACGTGTGGAGATGGTGTAACAAGACGCAAAAAACAAAAACCTTCTGCTACACATTCCAATTTATTTTCGCAAGATTTTCATGCTGCAAAAAAAGTTTTTATTTCAAAAAAATGCACTTCAAAAACAACATTCAAGTCAACAACACCACAGTATCAATAGGGCTACTAACCGCCCTTAACGACGGTAGCCTGTTCGAAACCTGTGTATAACTTTTTTTAAAATTATCAAAAAAGTCGTTGACATAAGCATTTTTTTCCATTATTATAGAGGTAGTTCTTGAATAACAAAATTATTCAGGAACCAAACATTAAAAACAAACATTATTTCGGTCAGGAGGCTCATTGCAGTTTCCTGGCCGCCAAAAACTCCACACAAAAAACTCTACATCTTGAAAATCCCCCACTCTCTCGCATAGGGGGATTTTCGCTGTAAAGAAAACCCTTTAAAAAAGGGTTTTCTTCCTTTCCCAAATCGACTACATTCCTTATCTCGGAATGAATCCGAGATAAGGAATAATTTATCAACAATCAAAAACCACAGATTCATTCTGTGGTTTTTGATTATAAACATTTCTGAAAGAGGAAGAGAAAAATCTTTTCAAGATTTGTCTCTTCTAGTTTGGTGGAGCTGCGGGATACTGCCTCCCGGTCCGAATGATAATAATCCATTTTTCTACGAGCATAGCTTTTTCTTTCGTGGCATAAGCCTCTTGGCTGGAAAAAGCAAAACCAAGAGTGCCAAAGCAAAAAGTTTCCTCCAGTTATCCTGCTTCAAAAAACAACCGGAAATATTGGCATAATATGACACCTCTCCCCCTATGCCAAGTCAGGGGTTTGGTGGCTATTGGCAATCAAGCCAAAGCTGGCGCAAAAGCCTTAACCGCGAACAAGTCCGCAATTTTGGCTTTCGCTTTTGCAAATGTGTTTGCATTTACGAAAATACTTTACGAGTATAAATCGACCCGCGAAATGAATTGTTAATCAACCGTCTAAGCTTTGTCAGCCCCAACTGCCTAGTAGTATACCACACAACTCCATAAAGCACAATACCAAAACCCCTGACGCCACCCCATTCCAATAAAAATACTTGAAGTTTATGCTTTATAATCTGCGCGCACTCTGCTTTAATACTTTACATAATGATTGGAAAAGTGAACTCAGCCATCCCGATTGGTTTCGACGGCGCCTTGATTGAAATTGAAGGAGATTCCAATCGTGGGCTGCCCCGCTTTAACATCGTCGGTATGGGCAACAAAACCATTGAGGAGTCCAAAGAGCGCGTGCATAGCGCGATTGCCAACTCTGGTTTCACCTTTCCGAACACCAAAATTACTATCAACCTCGCGCCTGCTGAGCTCAACAAAGATGGCTCACACCTTGACCTGCCTATCGCCCTCGCCATTATGCTCATCAGCAAACAGCTTTTACAAAAAGATGTTGACAAAAAATTATTTGTTGGTGAATTGGCGTTGGATGGACAGATTCGCCCCGTTCAAGGCATTATCAATATTGTTGAAGTTGCTAGGCGCCACCACATTAAAACCGTGTTTCTACCCATCCAAAACCTGCCCCAAGCCAAACTAATATCCGGCATTGAGTCCATCGGTGTCAGCAACTTAAAAGAATTGTTCATGCACTTAAAGCACCAAAAACAGATTGAAAATGTTGTGGAACATACTGTTGTGAAAAATACAATTGCAAAAAACACAACACTTTTAGACCATATTCGCGGGCAAAGTCAGGCAAAACGCGCCCTCACTATCGCCATCGCCGGACGCCACAATATCCTAATCAACGGCCCACCCGGAGCCGGAAAAACCATGCTCGCCAAAGCTTCAGTCAGTTTGTTGCCCGAACTTTCACCCGAAGAAATCGTGGCAGTGTCAAAAATCCACGGGCTGACCAGCTCGGAAACTTTAACCATCGAAAGACCTTTTCGCGCCCCTCATCACACTGCTTCTGCCATATCCATCATCGGCGGAGGAGCAAAAGCCAAGCCCGGCGAAATCAGCCTTGCACACCTTGGCGTGCTGTTTATGGATGAGATACCGGAATATCCACGATCGGTTCTGGAAGCGTTAAGGCAACCATTGGAAGACAAAGCCATCACCATCACCCGCGCCAACGCCAAACTGAGATACCCCGCCGATTTCATGCTGATTGCCACCCAAAATCCCTGCCCCTGCGGCTATCTCGGAGACCCCGACCACGAGTGTGTTTGCTCAGAATCCCAGATATTAAATTACCAAAAACGCCTCTCCGGCCCCTTGATTGACCGTATCGACATGGTAATTTCCGTCTCAAAAGTTGACAACTCTGACTTGTTGCAACAACAAAATAACACAACCGCCGAACATGACGCCGCAAAAGCCCAAATCGCTTGCGCCATCACTGCTCAAACTCAGCGCTTCGGAAAAAGCGACCTCTATAACAGCACGATTCCCAGCCACGACATCGCCGAAAAAATGCACCTGTCAGAAGAAGTGAAAAACCTCATGCAAAAAGCCAACCACAAACTGAAACTCTCCGCCCGAAGTTATTTCAAAACCATCAAAGTAGCAAGGACCATCGCCGACATGGATGAGTCTCCCGACATCCTGCCCGCCCACATCTCGGAAGCCCTGCAATATCGCAAAAAATAGACCTTGCATTGCTGAACATAATCTGATACTATTAGGTCAGGTCAGATCAATTTTAGAAAGGAACGGGATCGCTATAAAAAACAACTTGGGTGATAATCGAGTGCGTATCAATCACGACATTAAATATCCAGAAGTTCGTGTATTGGGTAGCAGTGGCGAACAGCTTGGCGTTATGTCAAGCCAGGACGCTCTTAAGTTGGCGATTCAAGCTGGCGTGGATTTGGTTGAGATTTCGCCAAATGCCAACCCTCCCGTTGTCAAAGTGATTGACTATGGCAAGTTTCAATACCAAAGAATGAAAGAAATGGTGAAAGCGAAACGCAATTCCAAGTCAAGCAAGCTAAAACAAATCCGGCTGGGGTTAAGAATTGGGGACAATGACCTCAATATCAAACTTAAAAAAATTCGCGAGTTCCTTGAAGACGGGGACAATGTCAAAATTGTTATCGTACTTCGGGGGCGCGAGATGGCGCACAAAGAGCTGAGTTTTGAGCTGATGGACAGGATACTGGAGGCTCTTTCGGACCAAGCGATTACTAGCGGCAAGCCGGTGATGGCTGGTCGAAACTTAAGCGTTGGGGTGCATAAAAAATAAAGCAGCAAGGAGAAAAATATGCCAAAAATGAAAACCCACAAGGGAACAGCCAAACGAATCAAGATTACGCCGAACGGCAAGTTAGTCCGCGAGCGGGCTTTTGGCAACCACATTCTTGCCAAGAAAAGCAAGTCCCGCAAGCGAAATATCAAAACTCCGGCGATTGTCAACGGCAAAATCAAAGGTAATATCAAGAAAGCATTAGGAATATAGGAGTAAAATATGCGAGTTAAACGAGGCGTCACCGCACGAGCCAAACACAAAAAAATCTTAAAAGCCGCGAAAGGCATGCAACATTATCGCACGCGCAGTTTCCGCATGGCGAAACAAGGCGTCATCAAAGCTTTGCGCTATGCTTATCGCGATCGCCGCAACAAAAAGCGCGACCTCCGGTCGATCTGGATTACCCGTATCAATAATGCGGTGCATGGTAAGGGGCTGAACTATTCCACTTTCATCAGTGGTCTGAAAAAGAAAAATATTGAGCTCGACCGCAAAATCCTCGCGGAACTGGCGGTCAACGAGCCAAAGGCTTTTGAGGCGGTTGTTGCAGCTGCCAAATAGTCAGTTGCTCCCGCCCGCCCATTCTAACCCAAATAATTAAATTCCGGAACAAGTCCAGAATGACACGGTTGGGGCGTCATTTTGAACTTATCTCAGAATCCACAGAATCCAAATATTTTTAGCCAAAACCCCAAACGACAACTTGACAGTCGAACAAAATCGCAAAAACCCCACTTCCAAAAGGGGTTTTTATCACATAAAGAGTCCGTCGATAAGCCGGATTTTGTCGTAGAGCAATCATCTATCTAGTCTTGCCGTTGCCGACAAGCTCCAGCGGTGATCGAACTGCGGACGGATCGCCCTTAATGCAGTCCTCCTTGCAACTGGCAGGGTTTGCCCCCTTGATATGTCACCATATCAAGCTGTGAGCTCTTGCCTCACTCTTTTCACCCTTACCACTAAAAGTGGCGGTATAGTTTCTGTGGTACTTTCCCTAGAATCACTTCCGGTCGCCGTTAGCGACTGCCATATCCTATGTTGTCCGGACTTTCCTCTTGGGCTTCAACCCAAGCGATTGCTTAACGGACTCAGTGATATCTTATCACACATTACAAAAAGCGCCAAATATTTGCCAGCCATCGACTGCTCCCTCACCAAAATACCAGTAATTTGGTGAATCATCGTCTCCTGCGCCACTGCTCATCCAGTGCCCTGTTGACCTCAGCATCCGCCTCAACATTTTTTTCTCTCGGCACATGGATAAAAGCATACGAATCAAACTGCGCCAAAAGCTCCTCAATCTCATCGCTAATCCGCCAAAGGTCGCTATTTTTCACCTGATAAACCCCGTTCATCTGGCTCACTACCATCAAACTATCCAACCGGAACTCCACATTTTTCAGCCCCAACTCCAAAGCCTTTTGAATGGCTTTTTTGAGCGCCAAATATTCCGCCTGACGGCTATTAGCATTACCGATAAACTCGCCACCCCGCACCAACTCTTCACCGTTTTTATCAATAATATAATACCCAATAGCCGCCGGACCCGGATTGCCCCGACTTCCCCCGTCCGCGTAAACAATTGCCGGACTGTTTCTATTTTTCGTAGTGTTCACATTTAGCAATCTTATCTCCCGACTGCTAATGTTCTCCCGATTTCTCAAAATCTCCGCCACCCCCAACGTCGCATCATCAAGGTTCAAGTCAAACGTTTCATTTTCCGCCACCCATCTGTAAGCCGAATACCGCTCCCCCAACTCAACCCGTGCATCTTTTGGCAAAGCTATTTCAAAAATAATAAACAAATTATACACTTCACTGCTGTCGCGCAAGTTCGTGAAAGTCACCACATCCAACAGCCGCACCTCGACCGTGTCTTGCCCGGTCGCATCATGCACCACGCGGATAATCGCGTCTTCCGGCTGCTCGCCAAAACCAATCTTGCCATTCACAAACTCAAACCAACCCGCCACATCAGCCCGCCCCGTCGCTCTTTTCAACATCAGCCACTTGCCACCCTTTTTGATAATCGCCACCACCCGCACGCGCTGTTTCAATTCCACCCTTTCGTTATATTCAAAAGCCCCAAGAAGTCTCTAAGCAGTGATATTCCCGTATACAAACACGGTGGGTATGTTCTTATGAGCTGACTCCTCGGAGCAACCCCGCGAACCCCCTATCACACTATTGTTAGGAAATAACGCCCGAAACTTCAAGGGACAATTTCATTATATATGTATCCACGTAATTTTACAACAAAATAATTACAATTGGCGACTTCAGTTTTTCATGTTTGGATGCAATTCAAGGAAAATCTGAGTATCGGAGCAAGGCGTACTCTCAAGGTACGCCGAGCGAAAAACAGAGGATTTGACGCAGAAGTGCGCCAAACGTGGAAAACTTAGCCGAAAGTTAGCCACTGAAATCCAGTCAAAATCCCCTGCATGGCGCCTATCATAATGCTGGACAACAGCGTTCCACCGAACACCACCAATACCAAAACAACAATCATGCCGTATCGTTCCGTTTTTTCCATGAAGTTTTGCACTGGCTCCGGCGCCAAAGCATACAGCACCCTTGAACCGTCAAGCGGCGGGATGGGTATCATATTAAATATGCAAAATCCGAGATTGACCCACACGGCTTGCACCAAGAAAACTTGGAACAATCCAGTCGGCGAGGCATAATAAAGGAACTGAAAAGCGATGAACGCCAGTAGCAAATTGGTCAACGGCCCCGCAATTGCCACCAACGCAAAACCCCACTCGTCCCACCGTAATTTGTTGGTGTTAATCCGCACCGGTTTGGCGCCACCGAAAATTGGGCCGCCCGACAAAGCCAACAATAGCGGCAGAATCACCGACATATACAAATCCAAATGTTTGATGGGGTTGAAAGTCAAGCGCCCGTCTGCTTTGGGTGTCTGGTCGCCCAACTTGTATGCCACAAAACCGTGCGCCATCTCGTGCAAAGTCATCGAAAACACAATCACCACCAAAACAATCACGATATTCCAAATGTCATACATGTATCTATTTTAACACATCTTGACTTTTTTCAAGCAAAGATATAAAATTAAGCGAGTTTTAAATAAGGTAAACATTATTATGGCAGTATGTGAAATCACAGGTAAAGGGAAAATGTACGGACACCACGTCAGCTTTTCGCAAAAGCGCACGAACCGCGCATTCAACCCCAATATCCAGAAAAAAACGTTGGTGGTCGACGGCAAAAAGGTCAAATTAAACGTCAGCGCTAAGGCAATACGTACACTCAAGAAAAAAGGGCTTTTGAAGAAATAGGTTTAGCGCCGCCTTCTTCAAAGCGCTTCATGTTGCGAGCGCCAGTTTGCGCACCTCAAGCGCCGGCGGCAAATCTTGTTCTGTTTTGATTTTGAGTTTTGGCTCCTCCACCACAGGAGCTTTCAAGGTGTTGATGAAGTCATCAAGTTTGTCCTGCGGCACTTCATAAGACAAAGTTGGTTCGGCATAATGCACCGGCACCACGATTTTTGGATCAATCGCTTTCACGACCGACACAGCGGCCGTCGCGTCCAAAGTGTACCCGTTGCCACCAACCGGAACCACCAGAATGTCCACCACCCCAATTTCTTCCAATTGCTCATCGGTCAAATCCGGCACAATGTTCCCCAACACCGCAATGCGTATTCCGTTAATGGTCAAAACATAAATCGTGGAGTCTTTGGTGGCAGTTTTTGGGTCGTCAAGGTGTCGATAGGTCGGCACACCCTTGATTTGGATGTCCGAAACTTCATATTCCCCCGCCCCCTCCAGCGACACGCGATAAGCCGCGTCGCCAGTCAAAAAGCGCCGCTCGGTCGCAAGTTCCACCCCGTCCTTGATTGCCAAATCCTTTTTGCCAAAGACGCTTCTTTTTGGGTCAATCGCCACACCCACTTTTTTCGTGGAAATCACAATTGCATTGCCACCTTTATATTCAATATCAAACATCTCTTTTTCCTCTCTTAAAAACATTATTATCAATCACAATATTATAATCCGAAGTGAAAATATCTTCAAGGAAATCATCACGCACACTGTAGCGATAAAAGTAGTCTTCCCTTGACAAGATAGCATAGTTGACCGGCCGACCCTGCTTTTTTTCCACTACGCTCGCCCATTTCGACAACTTTTTGGTTTTGTCGTTGCCGACAATCAACAATTCCACGCCGTTTTCGCCAACTGCACGATTTATCAAAATCACGCCATCCAACACCGACTTCACAGGCTTTGCCAGCTCCACCCAAATATCCGTGACGGATTCCGGTTTCTTGCCAAGCGCAGGTTTATTGAACAACTCCGTGAACGGCTTTGTGTAACGATACGTCCTGTCCAGCGTAAAATAAGTTTTTTTGTCGAAGTCTTCCCGCTTCACCAAGCCCAGCCCCTCGAGGTTGGTCAGCTCTCGGCGCACGGAATTGATTTGCTCATCCACCACCCGCGTGATTTCACGCACAAAAAAAGCTTTGTTCGGGTTGCAGAAAAATAGTTTCAACAGCTTGACCCGCGTCCTTGACCCAAATAATTTTTCCAATCCGTCATCTTCTTTGTTTTCCATTGTGCTTACCTCACTTAGCATAAATTAATTGTAACTCATATGTCATAATTTTTCAAACAAGTTGTTCACAAAATGTTCAATTTCTGATAACGAAAACCAATGAATGTGAGGATTTCTTTTGAACCACGTCAGCTGCCTTTTCGCCAAATGCCAGTCGTCCAAAACAAACAAGCGCCTCGCCTCCTCCTCAGTAATTTCACCCTGCATCATTCGCCACACAATCGGATAAATATTCGATTTCATGGCTTGGCTGCCCCAGCCGTATTTCCCAACCAGCCTCTTGGTTTCCTCTGTTATTGGTTGTTCAAAAATTGTGTTCGCCCTCTGTTCAATCCGTGCGCGGAGCTCATCCCGCTCCCACTTTATTCCAACCATAATAAAATCTGTGTTCATCACCTCTCGGTCTGAACAAGTATTTTTCACAACATTATTAAACTGGTAATCATAAACCAAAGCGTCCACATACAATCCCGTACCCCCCACCACAAAAGGCTGTTTATCCCGCGCCCTTATCTCCTCAATCTTTTTCTTGGCGTATTCCTGAAAATCCGCCGCCGTGAACCGTTCATCCGGTGCCACCAAATCCAAGCCAAAATGCCGCACCCCGCCATGTTCCTCCGCACTCGGCTTCGCCGTCCCAATGTCCATGCCCCGATAAATCGCCCGACTGTCCGCCGAAATCACTTCGCCATTCCACCTCTTCGCCAACCGCACCGCCAGCCCCGTCTTCCCGCTCGCCGTCGCCCCCACAATCACAATTACTTTATTCATATCTTACACTTTACAACAATCCGCAACATCCCGCAAACACTGGTTTATTGATTAGTTTTACCTCACAATTGTTTCTTACGTCCCCGCAACAAACCCCGCAAGCTCCGCCAACTTCACCTTCCGCTCATCGTCGCGCAAGCGCACGCTTACCTCGCCTGTTGCCGCGTCTTTTGGTCCAACAATCAAAACCAGCGGGATTTTCATCTCCGTCGCTCGCTTGATTTTCTTTCCCAAAGATTCCGATGAATTGTCCACCGAAAACCTCAGCTCATTATGCCTTATCGGTTCATTTAAGACGATATCACCCAAAATCTCCGTTATGCGTGAAACGTAACCATCAACCTGATCATTCACCGTCAACACCCGCACCTGCTCCGGCGCGCACCACAGCGGAAACCACCCCGCCGTATGTTCAATAAAAATCCCCATAAACCGCTCAATCGACCCCAAGAGCGCACAATGCACCATCACCGGCCGTTTCTTCGACCCGTCCGCGTCCACATATTCCAGCCCAAACCGCTCCGGCAAAGCATAATCCAGTTGCACCGTCGCCACCTGCCACTCCCGATTCAAAGCGTCAATCGCCATGAAGTCCATCTTCGGGCCATACATCGCCGCCTCGCCAATCCCAATCTTGTAATCCATCTTGAACTTCTGCGCCATCGCCTCAATCGAGCTCTGCGCCTTCGCCCACAAATCCTCATCGCCAATATACCCATCGCCATCATCCTTGAACGACAACCGCAAAGACAACTTCATGCCAAGCAACTCATACATCTCTTTCGCCGCCTCAATCAACTCGCCAAACACCCCCTCCACCTGACCATCCGTGCAAAAAATATGCGAATCGTCCTGCGTAATCGCCCGCACCCGCGACAACCCGCCCAGCTCGCCCTTCCTCTCATCGCGATACACCGTCGTCGTGTCGAGATACTTCACCGGCAACTCCTTGTATGAACGCGGCACCGACGCAAAAATCTGCGTGTGGTGCGGACAATTCACCGGCTTCAAAGCCAACTCGTCGCCCGACTCTTCAGAAACAAAATGCAGCAGCTCCGGAAACTTCTCAAGGTGCCCCGAAATCCGATAAGTTTCAAGATTGGCAATGTGCGGAATCCACACTTTTTGATAGCCATTTTTCAGACGATACGCTTGCGAAAGCTCGTTCAATTTGTCGCGCAAAATTGCCCCACGTGGCGAAAACAGCGGCAACCCCGAACCAATCAACTTGGAGTAATGAAACAAATCCAACTCTTTGCCCAGCCTTCGATGATCGCGCAACTTCGCTTGTTCCTGTTGCTCCAAATATTCATCAAGCTCCGCCTCTGTCGAAAACCCCACACCATACAACCGCGTCATCTGCGCGCGCTGTTCGTCGCCTTTCCAATACGCTCCCGCCACTTTGGTCAACTTGAACACACCGAGCTCCCCCGTATTCTTCGCGTGCGGTCCCTTGCACAAATCATAAAAATCCCCAATTTTATAAAACGTCACCTTGCCCTTGATTTCGCCCTTATTTTGCAAATCTTGCAACAACTCCAACTTATATTTTTGTTTCTCTTTTTTCGCCCAAGCCACCGCCTCGTCAAAACTCCACTCCAACCGCTCAATCGGCAACTTTTTCGCCATAATTTTCCGCATTTTATCCTCAATCTTCGAAAAATCCGCGTCCGAAATTGCAATTTTGCCAAAATCCATGTCATAATAAAACCCGTTTTCAATCGCCGGCCCAATCCCAAAGGTGGTCGTCGGATAAAGCTCCTTCACCGCATAAGCCATCACGTGGCTTAAGCTATGCCTGATTTTTTCCATTTTCGCTTCCATAGCCTTATCCTTTCTTTAGTTTACTTTAACATTCTATCACAAAATTACTTAAATGGAGCAGGGATTTTTGCGTGAGTGTCGCAAACTCCACTTTGCCGTTATCCTAGGTTTATCCCAGAATCCAAAAATCAATAATGATTTAGCCATTTTACTCTTGACATTTTCACTATTTTCCGCTAGACTAAAATAGCGAAAGGAGAAAAAGAAAAAATGATAGTCACCGCCACAGATTTCCAAAACAATTTCGGCAAATATCTCAAACTTGCCGAGAAGGATGATTTGCAGATAACGAAGAACGATAAAATTGTCGGTTTCTTCACCAAGCAAAAAAACAAAAAAGAAGACCCCCTGGATGGATTGCTCGGAGTTATCAAATTACCTCCCGATTTCGATGAGCGAAAATTTGAAGAAGAACGCCTGAGAGAGAAGTATGGATTGCCTAATTGACACCAACGTGATCATTGATGTTTTGGCGAAACGTGCTAACCATGTCAACTCTGGAGAAGTCTTGAAAATGGCGAAGGTTCACGAAATAAATGGCTACGTCAGCGTGAAATCTATTCTTGATATCATTTATGTTTTGCGGAAACAAGTGCCCTTGCATAAGAGCAGCAAACTCGTTGGCAGGCTGCTTTCTTATCTGAAACTAGTGGAACTAGCCCCCGAAGACATCCTTGACGCGCTCGCGGGGAACGCCAAAGATTTTGAAGACGCCACCCTCGCCTCAATCGCTAAACGACACCGTTTTGATTACATCATCACAAACAATGTCAAAGATTTTCCCGCCCTGCGCACAAAAGTCATTTCGCCAAAACAGTTTTTGCAAACCGCGCCCTATTCCCCCGAAAAATAATTTGTGATATAATTTTTAGGCAAAGGGTCGCTAGCTCAGTTGGCTAGAGCGCCTCGTTTACACCGAGGAGGTCGGGGGTTCGAGCCCCTCGCGACCCACCAGATTAGTTCAATCATATCCACGCCACTGCCGTAAAAGTCACGTTACCAATATAACTACAAACCGGCAAAGAGTAGTCCACCCTTGTCCCCACCCACACCGTCGTGTCCACCCCTGTGTCAGGGTCGGTTGGTGTGCTTGATCCGGCAATTGGCACCAGCGAATTTGTTACGCCTTTCCAACTGCTTGGCACGGTCAAACTGCCACCATCGACGGCGTAACCCCAGCGGTTGTTGGACATCGGGCCAGCGGCGGATGGCAGAGCCAGAATTTTTTTGCTGCTATCACTTTCGCAGACCAAATCCACACTACTAGCGCTGATACTAAGGTCATATCCACTCGGATTGTTGGTTTTGACATTGGCTGTTACGTGGTCGGCGGCCAGAATGCCAGGCGTGGCGCTGATGTCCAAATTGCTGTCAACCGACAGGCTGATGAATGGCTCTTCGTAGTAGGTGAAGGCGGCTGGCAGCGTCGCCGACATCGCCGAATTGGCCACCTGAACGTTGACCGGGCCGGCGGCGTGGGCGGTAGTAGTGCATTTGATAGTGTTTTCGTCAATCAATTTGACATTATTGCAAGCCGCCGGCGTGCCACCATAATCCAGCGTAACCGTTACCGGTGGCACCCCGCCAAACCGCATATAATCCAACATTTGATTAGCTATCACTTCGGCGTCGGTCAGCGCCCGATTATATAGCCGAAAGGCATAAATCTGACCATCAACAAATGGTTCAATATTACTAACGCCACGATTAACCCCTAACGTAAATGCGTAACTTGATGCCTTGATACTGCCAGCCGTTACCGTTTGCGTTTTAGCACCAGTAGTAATTAGGCGAAGCGTCGAGCCGTCAAACGACCCCGATATACTGGTGACTTGACCAGAAGTAATGGCATTGCTATAGACATAAGCATAATTACTACCGATATAACTCATAAAATGTGGCTGGCCAGTGCTGGACAGTGCTAGCCCATAACCGCTTGATTCAACATTACCAGCAAGCATTTGAGTGCCACCGCTAGCACTACCAGACATTACCACCTCGACCGTCGGCTTATCTATATTATGAGCGCTGCCAGTATCAACAAATCGGCTAACATTTGAACCCTTGAACTGAAGGTGATTCGCTCCCCAGCCAAAATCGGATGAGAAAGTTCCCGTGAGCGTGCCATCATACGAACTACTTACCAGATTCTTCCACGTGGTGGTCGTGCTGCTGTGTCCACTACTGGTGTTATCAATACCGTCATAATGGACGACCAGCCCGCTCGGCACATAACCACTCGGCACCGCAAACGGACCTGAAATAGTAATTTCGGTACCGCCGGTAATCAGACCGGAGTTGGGCGTCACCGACGCAATCGCCATCGGCGCCACATAGGTGTAATTGTCGCGGTCGCTGCTGGTGGTGTCTACGCCATCGACCGTTACCACCACGTCGACGGTGCCTTCGCGGTAGGGGCTGACGGTATCGCTGCCGGGCAAGGGGCTCTCCGGTGTCAAGCAGGTTAGTTGGTTGGCATTTTGAATCGTCAAGTTGGTGCAGAGTTCGCCGGCGACCGTGGCGGTGATGGTCGGCGTCGGCAGGCTGCCGAGCAGACAATCCGGCAAAGTGCCACCGAAACGGTAATAATCGACCCAGTCATTTTGACAGAGTTCGTTAGCGGATAGCGCCCGTGAATAAATCCTGACAGCGCTAAAGCGACCGTTATAAAAGTCGCTATAGGCGCTAGTGCCTCTGGGATTGGTGCCGAGCGCCCAAACTGTCGTGGTGTTATAAGCCAGCGCACCAGTGGTAGCAAGGAAACTAGTGGTGTTGTCGATAACCCCTCTGACACCAGTGCCGTCATAAATACTACTCATACGGCGGATTTGCCAGTTGCTGTTGAGAGTGGTGGTATCAAACGCCACCTCCCTATAAGCCCCGCCGATGTAGACGTTGGTGTAGAGGCGCGAACTTGTTTTTGTAAAACCCGCACCGCCAGATTCCCAGTTGCCAAGTATGCTGCCTTGTGTGGTTTGTTGCAAGGGCGTAACAATTTGTAGAGTGAAGTTAGCTGGACTATAAAGCACGCTCCTAACCCAATCGTTGGTGCCGTCAAAACTGAGATATTTGTTACTCCAGCCGCTGGTGTCGGTGGTGGGGTTGGCAAAATTAACCAACGTGCCATGCCGGCCGTTACCGGATAAATCCGTCCAAGTGGTGGTGGTGTTGGAATGATTAGCGTCGCCCGTGCCGAGATTGTTGATGGCGTCGTAGTGGATTTCCAGCCCACCCTGGACATAATTCAGCGTCTGCGGCGGCATAATCATACCGGGCACGCTGACGGTAATTTGCTGCCCGCCGTGCGTAGTGCCGCTGCCGGGCGCCACGTCGTCAACGAATAATTGGTAAGTATAAGTAGCCTGTTCGGTGCTGCTATCGGCGAAAGTGATGTCAATCGGCACTGCGCCGACTGGGTGCGCCGGCATCGGGTCGATAGTCAGAGTGTTAGCGGCGACGTCCACCGTGAAATCATAGTTCGGCTGCCCGTCGATAGTAATAGCCGTCGGCGCATTGGTCGCGAAATCTTCGCCGGTGATAACCACTGTCTCGTTGCCGGTAACCGAGCCAGCGGCGGGGGCGAGGGTGAGACCGGTGGCACGAGCGTTTGGGGTGGCGACAGCGAACAGTCCCATCGCAATCAGGATGGCGAAAGTGAGCACAGTGGCAAGTTTAGGAAAGCCCCGCCGCCAAATCGTAGCGAACCGAGAGAGAGAGAGAGAGAGAGAGAGAGTTAAAGCACACCGCAAAACTAGGCTTGGTCTGCCTTAAATCCCCATGATGTTGTTTATTCTCTGCCATATGCATAAACATTATAGCACTTTTTTATAAAAAGCAAACATAGTTTGAGGTTAGTGCGTAAGTTTGTTGGCAAATTGAATTAGTGCGCCCCTAGCCCGCAACCCTAACCATTTGCCACTATATATGCCTCTTTAATCTCATCATCTCGAAACAACACCGCCCTGTCGCAAGTGGCAATCAAGCCGTGATTAGGCTGGGTAGCAAAACCTACATAGATAACTTTTGCGCCACGCTTCCGAGCTTCGCGCACTACTGGTATCATATCAGAGTCGGAACTAGCCAGAAAAACCACCTTGACTTTCTTGTCGCAAACGTCAGCCATGATATCGATTGCCAAACGTACATCGACGCCTTTTTCTTTGAATAGAACTTGCTCTCGCTTGCCGTTTTTGGCGGGCAGGAAGTTTTGCAAACGCACATGTCCGCTAATCGTAAATTCCACACCGTCGTTGGTCAAGTAGCGTTTCAGGCGTCGTTGCGACTCAATTAACACCTCAGATTTACGTTCCAGAGATTTTGACTCAACGTACTTGTGTAATTTAGCCGCATAAAATTGCACTTTGGTTATTTTGTCCTGCCGGCTTAATGCGGTTTTTAGTTGGCTGATTTTAAGTTTGGTGATGTCGGATTTTTCTTTAATTAGCTTGGCAGATTTTAATATATCCGCAACCTTAAAAAGAAAGTTTTCACCGTCAATATAAAGTTTATTCATGGCTTCATTATACCAAATTATACCACAAAACCAAAAACCTCGCCGAGCTGGAGCGAGGGCGAGGTGTTGATACTTATATGTTATCAAACGTGTTTGATAAAGTCAAGTGGCAAGTTGGCAAGTTTGCAAGTTTTTGCAAGAACGTGAATCTTCACACATTCGCCACCGCTGTAAAAGTCACACTCCCAGTATAAGAACAAGCCGACAAAGTATAATCTGCGCGTGTGCCAAACCAAACCCGTGTATCCTCACCCGATGTCGGGTCGGCTTGCGGTGTGGTGGTGTTTTTCAGCGACGCTCCGGCAACGGTTAGGCCTGTCCAACTGCTCGGAGTAGTCGGCGTAACCTCATTGTCTACCGCATAGCCCCACTTGTTATCTTGCATTGTTCCGGCTACTTCTGGCAGGGCCGTAATCTTCTGGGTTTCGTCGTCTGTGCAGGTGAGAGCTATGTCATCCGTCTCAATGGTTAAATTGTATCCTGTTGGATTGTCGGTCTTAACATTAATTGTTACGTGGTCAGAGATTAACTGCCCTGGCGACCCGCTCATATTTAGTATGGGTTTGTCGACACCGATTTTCAAAAAACTCTCATAAGCAAATCCATCGACAAAAGTCAGGCTCTCGCTGCCCAAAGTCAGCACCACGTCAACCGCTCCAAAACTGCCGACCACTGGGTTCATCGGCACTTTCACGGTGATGGTGTTGTCGTTAACAATTGTAATATCGCTGCCACTCGCTCCGGCGAAGGTGATATCGACTTCCGGTGCTGTGAAGGCGCTGAAGCCTGACCCCGAAAAGGTCACCACGTCGCCAGCCGAGCCAACAGCCGGACTTGGGCTGGTTATTTCGACAAAGTTTAGTCCGTCAGCACCGCTCAACGTTACCGTTCCCCAAACAACACTAGTAACCTCCACCGCCACCGGACTGCTCGTCACCCCGTGGCTTGGCACCTCAACCGCCAACTGACTGTCACTGACCACCGTATAATTCCCCACGCCCAAAGCAGCCCCATCAACCTTCACCCCCGTCACCGTCGACATCGCACCGCCACCACCCAGCGTGCCTGCCCCCGCCCGATAAAACACTTGGTGGAGCGTGTCAAACATTCCATAAGTTCCCTCCGCAATCGTCGTCGAACCAGTATTGACCGCATTATTACAACCCCCCGACTGGCTACATTTCACCGGCACAAAGTGGCGGTCGTCCGCCGTGCCGGCTTTGTCCACACTCGCCTCATAAATCCGCCCACTAAATTGCCTGACCGCACCGCCAGCGTTCAACGCTCCCAGATACATATTATATGAAACCGTCGGGCTGGCTGGATTCACCAGTGATATTGGCGTCAAATCGTCCACTTGTGCCGTGTTATTATCCACTATCACCGTATGCCGGTTGACATTAACCGCCGAGCCAAAAATAGTCGCACCAACAGCAGCACTAGCACTACCACGCTGAAAATTATAACCAGTTATCGAACCGTCGAACCCAAACCGCATTGACTGCCAGTTGGCGGAATTGTTAATCTGCGACCCAAACACAAACACCACCACTCCACTACTTATACTGTTAAACTGATAATCCACCGTCACAATCGTACTACCGACCGCCCCCACACCCATATCGATATATTGCGTGCCGTTAAATGCCAGATACTCGACCTGCTCAAAACCCGCTGGCACATCGCTAAAATCTCCGCTAATAGTCAACGTCTGTCCGCTGGTGTTGGCGGCAAAATAATGTTGGTCGGCACTCGGCTGAATGGGCGGCGGGTTGGGCGTGAAAGTGAAGCCGTCCGCCAGCGTTCCCGTTTCGCCACTTTCTGTCCTGACCATCACATCGACCGTGCCGACGGTGTGCTGGGGCGTGGTACAAGTCAGTTGAAAATCACTGTCAGTCTCACAGCCGACAATTTTATCGCCAAAGGTGGCTGAACTGTTGCTGGTAAAGCCCGTGCCAGTTATGACCACGTCGTCGCCACCCTGCCACGAACCGCTGTCGGGTGTAATATCGGTGATGATTGGTGGAACAGCCGCACCGCTTAAGGCACTGCCAGCCCCGTGATAGAACTTGTTATTCAGCGTGTCATACAACCCGTATTCGGCGTAAGTGGCGGGCGAGCCGGTGTTGGTCGTGCCACTACAAGTCGAAAGCCCACACCTGACCGGCACAAAATTGCGGTCGTCGGTTGCCGTGTCCTTGTCTATCGCCGCTTTGTAAACTTTGCCTTGATAAAAAAGCCTCGCTCCGCTGGCATTCAACGCTCCCAAATACAGATTGTAATTAGTCGTCGGATTAGCGGCGGTGAAACTTTGGACTGGCAGAGCGTCGACTTGAACGGTGTTATTATTCGCCACCACCGTATGTCGGTCGGTATTTGCGGCGGAAGTGAAAAGGCTGCCCCCACCACTGTTACTGCTAGCACTGCCTCGCATATACTGGTAGCCAGAGGTATACATTCCAAACCGCATTTGATGCCAGTTGGCAGCGTTGCTAATCTGCGAACCGAACAAAAACAAATCATTCCCAACGGTAGCGTATTGATAATCCACCGTAACTTTAGTGTTACCGACCGCCCCAACATCCATATCGATATAGTTTGAGCCGTTGAAAGTGATATATTCCACCTCCGTATAGCCGTCGTCGGTCAGCCCCGCCGCCCGCACCTCCGCCGGTTGAAAAATCCCCGTGAGTGACGAAATTATGAGCGCTACGATTATTAGGCTAGTTGTGGCGATACGAGAGACCCGACCACGCCGTCCAGATTTAGCCTGCGCCGTGCCACACGCCGAGAGAGAGAGAGAGAGAGAGAGAGAGAGAGAGAGAGGATTTTTTTGTTGTAATTTTTACAACACTCTACAACCCAACAACATGTCCTCGTCATTGCGAAACGACGCGCCACTGTCGCAATCCAGTTGTTTCTCCCCCAAAACTTCTTCATATACATAACCATTATATCACAAAATGTGGCAATGCAAACATAGTTTGTTGGCAGTGAGCGGTTTTAAGCGCCGCCCTCCGCCGCACCAATTTCCTTAGTCCTCTCCGCCAACACCTTGATTGCTCGTTCATAGTCGTTTTCATAACCCGCCATTTCCAAACGGCGGTACTGGTCGTACTCTGTATCCGCTTTTTTCAAAGCCTGCTCGTGAGAAATCTTGCCGGCATTTTTCAGCAACTCATCACCGTTCATCGTTAAAAACTGGTCAAGCTTGGCACTCCAATCTGTCATCTTCATCGGCTGCTGCTTGGCAGCTTGGTATTCGGCAAAATCCAGATACATGCTGACAAGTTCAGGCGGTTCAGCTCATCCTCGCTCAAATAATTTTTGGCAACAGCGAGGTCGTCTTTGGTGATATAATCGCCACAAAAATTAGTCATCCCAAGCATTGGCTTTCGGTGGTCGACCCGCTCAAAAATCACTTCCGCCGCCGTGTGATGGTGGATGGCATAGTGGATTTTGTTCTGGACAGTGGCAAAGAACCGCTTGGTGACGGCAGAATCTTTTTGATAATCAATACTGGTGGCATAAATATCGGTGATTTGTTGATATAAATTGCGTTCGCTGGAGCGGATGTCGCGAATGCGTTGCAACAACTCTTTAAAATAGCGGTTACCACCCCGTTTCAGTCGCTCGTCATCCAACGTGTAGCCTTTGATGATATATTCTCTCAGCCTTGCGGTCGCCCACTGGCGAAATCTGGTAGCAATTTGGCTGTTGATACGATAGCCGAGCGAGATGATGAGGTCAAGGTTGTAATGTTCAATTTGGCGGGAAACTTGGCGTTTTCCTTCTGCCTGAACTGTAAAGATTTTCTTTACAGTTGCTTTTTCAGCAAGCTCCCCCTCTGTAAAAATATTTTTGATATGCTGTCCAACGTTTTGCTTAGTTGTATCGTACAGCTGCGCTAACTGTGCCTGTGTCAACCACACTGAATCACCCTCAATCTCAACGTCAACCCTCACCGTACCATCGGCTTGGTAGATGATGATTTCAGGATGGTTTTCGCTATTGTACTGATTTGGTTTACTCATGATGACATTATAACACAGCTGTAATGCCGCCACGCAATTCTCACTTTTTTTCCTGTCACCAAATTACTTTGCAGATTTTAAGCCACTTTTAAGTCAAAAACTTGTATAATGTACATCAAGAAAGGAGCCGCTGTGCAATCAACGTTCACTCGCCAAGAATTAAAGTTCATCATCGACCGCTCGACCTTTGGCGCGCTGATGCGGGAGCTGCCGAAACACACCGAGCCCGACAAGCACAACAAAAACCATCGACCTTATCCGATTTATAGCATTTATTTCGATACGCCGGACAGTGATTTGGCGCGGATGTCTTTCGACAAAGAGCGTTATTATCGCTATAAGATTCGCGTGCGTTCATATCACGACTTCACCGACCAACAGGAACAAGTGTTTCTTGAAATCAAGAAAAAAGTTAACGGTATCAGCAACAAACGCCGGATTCGCTTGCCGTATCATGAGGCGCTGGTATTCATCAAAAACGGCACTTTGCCCGCGCCGAGCCCGCACATCAACCCGCAAATCGTACGCGAAATGCAGCATTATTTTGCCAGCAAGCATTTGCAGTCCACTACTCATGTGACGTACAACCGCTATGCCTTCACTGGTGAGCCCAATTTGCGTATTACGCTCGACACGGATGTGGTGGCGACAAATTACAGCGACCATCTGCCACAAAAATTATTGAAAGACGGACAATATATTTTGGAAATCAAGGCGCGCGGCGCGATGCCGTTGTGGCTGGCGCACTGGCTATCCGCCCATCACATTTTTGAGCACAGTTTCAGCAAATACGGCAAAAGTTATATCAATAAATTGAGAAAGGAATCTTTGCAATATGTTTGATTTTTTGTTCAGCGGCGACACCACCAGCTCACTCAGTCTTGGAAAAGTGGCGCTTTCAACCATTGTGGCGGTGGTTTTGGGTGCGATGATTAGCCTGACTTATCTTCGCACACACAAAAAATCCGCCAGCGAAAACCTGCCGATTACCCTGCTCGTGATGCCGGCAATTATCGGCACGGTGATTATGCTGATTGGCAATAACATCGCGGGCGCGTTTTCATTGGCGGGGATTTTTGCCGTGATTAAGTTTCGCTCGGTGGCGGGCAACGCCAAAGAAATCGTGTATATTTTGTTTTGCGTGGCAGCGGGGTTGGCGGCGGGCGTGGGTGAATACGGTGTCGGATGTTTCGTGACGTTGATATTGTGCGGGTTAATGTTTGCGACTTATTTCACGAAGTTTGGGCAAACGAACGCGTATGACAGCCAACTCAAAATCTTGGTGCCCGAAGACGAGGACGCCGAAAAACTGTTGACGCCGATACTTGTCAAATACACCAAAAACCACCGCTTGAACGCCATGAAAACCAAAGATCTCGGCAGCGTGTTTGAGGTGGTTTATCTGATTAAGATGAAAAACGAAACCGACAGCAAAAAGCTGATTGACGCCATCCGCGAGCGCAATGGCAATCTGAAAATCAGCCTTAGTAAGCAGTTGCCGGTCGAGAAAGAGTTTTGATGGCAAAAGGCTCCAAAAAAGTCTTGCTGGGCGCTTTGGGCGGGGTGGCGTTGTTTGGTGTGGCGGCATTTTTTATTTTCTTTTATGGCAAAAGCGCAACTATCACGAACACGCCAATTGCAGCCGCTAATTTTGACGCCGCCGACGAAAAAACGGCAATCAGCGCCGACAGTCAGCTGATTAATTTGGCGGATTATGCTGACGGCGCGGTGGTTGAAATCAGCAGTGCCGGCGAGTATGTTCTCAGTGGCAAAATGGCAAACGGTCAAATCGTGGTGGAGGTTGGGGATGAGGAAAAAGTGCAGTTGTATTTGGATAATGTGGAAATTGTCAACCCCGCTGGCAGTGCGATTTTGGTGAGTAATGCTAAAAAAGTGATTATCACCCTTAATGATGGTACAACCAATATTGTCACTGATGGCGCAACCTCCCCTGAATCGGACGCTGCAGACGAACCCGACGCGGCGATTTTTGCGCACGACGATTTGACGATTAACGGCACGGGCGCACTGGTCGTCAACGCCAAACATGCTGACGGCATTGAGAGCCGCGACGACCTCAAGATTGCCGGCGGCGAGATTACTGTGAGCGCGGCGGATAATGGTTTGTTCGGCAACAAGTCGGTCGAGACTAAGACGGCAACGCTCACAATTTCGTCGGGCGGGGACGCGGTGCATAGCGATGGCGACCTGATTATTGAAAGTGGTAGCTTTGTGATAAACGCGGGAGATGACGGCATGCACGCTGATGGTACGCTGACGATAAACGCCGGCACGATTGACATCAAGGAAAGTTTTGAGGGGATTGAGGCGACCGATATTGTGGTGAATGGCGGCAATATTTCGGTGGTGGCGAGTGACGATGGGCTGAACGGCGCTGGGGGCAATGATGACAATTCCAGCAGCCCCACCACCAGTTCGGGGCGAGGGCGCGACAACTTCAGGGGCAACAGCGGTTCCATCACGGTCACCGGCGGCACGCTGTTCATCGCAGCGGCGGGGAGCGGCACGGGCGACGGCTTTGATGCCAACGGCGACATCACAATCACCGGCGGCGACATCGTGATAAAAACGCCGTCTAGCTTTCACGATTATGGCGCGCTGGACGCCGACGGTGCCATCTCCATCACTAGCGGAACTGTGCGTTCGCTGAGTAACAACGGTGTCTACTCTGAACTCAATTCCAGTTCATCAAACGGCGGCGGAGGTGGGCGACGATAATAATTTTGAGAAGCCCTGTGAATGTGGGGGTTACGCCAACAAGACCCAATTCTATCGGTATTGTTGCATAATTATCACCCCGTCAAAGAGTACGTTTCGCGTCAAATCGGTTAAGGTGCGGGCACCCCACACCCTTCAGCCTTAACCGATTTGGCTGCACTCGGCGAACAGCA